>JAJAYM010000159.1 GCA_027117675.1 Actinomycetes bacterium
CCCCCGGGCGCGGCCCCCCGGGCGGCAAAAACCCCCCCCACACGTTTTTGGGGGGGCGTTCTTATCGCCGGGCCCACCTTTCACGTTGTGAAGCCGTTGGCTATGGCAGCCAGGCCGCCACCTTGTCGGGGTTGTCGCCGATCCACTTCTGGGCCGCTTCCTCGCCGGACATGCCGTCTTCGGCGATGTACTTCGCGACGATGTTCTGGTCGTCGTTCGTCCACTCGAAGTTCTGGACAAGGTCGGCAGCTGGGCTGTCGGACTCCATGAACTCCGTGCTCGCGATCTTGTCCAGGATGTACTCCGGGTAGTCGCACGCCACCGTCGCCGGGTCTGCGTCGCAACCCTCTTCGTACGGCGGCAGGCTCACCTTGACCAGCGGGACCTCGGAGAGGAACCACTGCGGCTCGTAGAAGTAGCCGATGACGTACTCCTGGTTCTCCTCCGCCTGACGGAAGGAAGTGATGAGCGCTGCCTCGCTACCTGCGTAGACGACCTCGAAGTCGAGGTCCAAGTTCTCGATTAGTGCTTCGTCGTTCGTGACGAACGATGGGTCACCGGCGAGGAACTGTCCCTGACCGCCGGACTCCGAAGTCGCGAAGTCGCTGGCGTAGTCGTTGAGGTTCTCCCAGTCGAGCACGTCCGGGAAGGTCTCGGCGAGCCACGGTGGCACATACCAACCGATGTAGCCGATGTTGCCGTTCGGCCCCACCACGGTGGCGGTGCCCTGGCCCTCGACGTACTTCTTCTTCAGGTCGTCGTGGCCCCAGTTCTCGATGACGACGTCGACCTCACCCGAGCCGAAGCCCTGCCAGGCAATCTCTTCCTTGAGCTTCTTGTACTCGGTCTCACAGCCCAGCTCCTGCGCGGCAACCTCGCCGACGACATAAGCCGACGCCTCGTAGCCGACCCAGGGGTTGATCGCCATGTTGAAGGCGCCGCACTCGGCTCCTCCGGCCGCATCACCACCGCTGTCACTCTCGATGTCGCCACCACCACAGGCGGCCAGCACGAGACTGGCGGCGGCGGCAAGTGCCGCTGCGCGTCCGGCCCGTCTTCTTGTTACTCGCACTCTGTCTCCTTCTGTCGGGCCGCGTTCTGCGGCATTTCGGTCATGCAGTCTCAGCGCGCCCGTAGCGCGCAGCGGTGTGCACTGTGATGCGGTCGAGCATCACACCCAGAGCGGTGATGGCGATGCCGGCAGCGAGGCCCTTACCGAAGTCCTCTTGCTGGCTGAACCCACCGACCACCAGGAATCCAAGCCCACCTCCGCCGACCAGCCCGCCGATGACGACCATAGACAAGACGAAGAGCAGACCCTGGTTGGCCGCAAGTACCAGTGACCCGCGCGCCATCGGTAGCTGCACCTTGCCGATCATCTGCCAGCGGTTCGACCCCGTCGACTCGGCGGCCTCCACCGTCGTCGGCGAGACTCCGCGGATTCCGTCGGCGGCGATCTTGATGGCAATCGGGACGGCGTAGGCGACTGCGGCCATGATCGCGAGGAACCGGCCCGGTCCGAAGAGCGCGAGTGTGGGGATGAGATATACGAACGCTGGCAGGGTCTGCAGCATGTCGAGGACGGGGCGGACCAGCGCATCGACGCGGCGGCTGCGACCCATCCAGACCCCGACGATCACTCCGATCACCATCGTCATCACGGCGGCGACGAGCGTCATCGCCAACGTCACCATCGCGTCGTACCAGAGCCCAGTGCCGAGAATGATGGCTGAGGTAACCGCAGTCGCGACCAGCGCCCGCCTGCCACCGAGCAGGAAGGCGATCGCCAGCAGCGCGGACGCGGTGAGCCACCAGGGCGACTCCGCGAGCAGGTCCTGCAGCGGGTTGAGAAGGAAGTTGCTGACGAAGTCCTTCGCGGCCTGGGTGATGTCGTAGAAGGTGTCGACGAACCACTCGGAGGAGGAGTTGACCCGGTCGGCGATCTGGTCTCCCCAGTTCCACTCCTCAGGGAACTCAGCCAAGCGCAGGTACTGTCGCGACAGGTAGACACTGATCAAGGCCAGCACGCCGGTGACTCCGAGCAGGATCCGTCGGGCCTGTGGATTGGTGCCCTTGCGGGCGGACGCCTCGGCCCGTTCACCCGCGGCAGTGGTCATCCGGTCGAGCATGATCGCGAGGAAGACCAGGCAGAGCCCGGCAACAAAGGCACGGCCGACGTTGAGGATGGTCAGCGCGTCGATCACGGGGATGCCGAGCCCTGGCCCGTTGATCAGCGCGGCGATCACTGCCATGGAGAGAGCAGCCATCGTCGTCTGGTTCAACCCGACCAGGATCGTCCGCCGCGCCATCGGTAGCTGCACCTTGCGCAGCTGCTGGTTGTCGGTCGACCCGAGCGAGGAGGTGGCCTCCATGGTGGTGGGCGAGACGGTGCGCAACCCATGGGCTGAGATGCGGATGAGCGGAGGAAGGGCGTAGATCAAGGTGGTGACGACGGCCGCCGCCGGGCCGATCCCGTAGAACAGCGCGAGGGGCGCAAGGTACGAGAACGAGGGCATCGTCTGCATGACATCGAGCACGGGGGTGAGGGCTGCTGTGACTCGCTTACTGCGGCTCATCCAGATGCCGATCGGGATGCCGAGCAGGACGCAGACGGCTACCGAGACCCCGGTGATGATCAGCGTGTCTACCGTGTCTTCCCAGTAGCCGAGCGTTCCGCAGAGCACCAACGCCCCAGCAACCAGGATCGCGCTGCGGACACCCGCGATGGCGAGCGCGACCCACGTGGAGATCCCCACGAGGCCCAGCCAACCGATGACAGGGACTGGTCGCCCAAAGGCCGGATCGACAAAGAGCTTCTGCAGGAACTCGACCACCCAGTTGAAGAACTCAGTGATCCATTCGAAGGGGATGAACAGCGGGTTGCCCTCGAACTTGGCCTGCTCGACCCAGTCCCTGACCTCGTTGAGCCAGTCGTGGAATGAGTTGAGCTCAGAAACCGGTAGCGCAAGTGTCCACTGGCCTTGGAGCATCAACCATCCGGCGACCCATAAAACAAACACTCCTAGGAAAAACCACCAGCGGCTGATGGCCCTGCGCTCGGCAGGTAGATGCTCAAGGGGCGCCTGTGGGTGCTCCAGCTCGGCGAGCTCGATCGCCATCGCTCAGCTCTCCTCAGCCACGATGACGCGCAGAATGTCGTCCTGGTCGACGACGCCGAGGAGCTGCCCGTCCTCGACCACCTTTACCGGGTCGCCTGAGTCGATGACGCGACGTGCGGCGTCCCGGACGACGGTTCCGGGCGCCATCTCAGGCCCGGTCATCGCCTCGTCCGGCCTTGGTGGTCGCATCACCCAACTGAGCGTCAGGACGTGTGAGCGCGGAACTTCGCTGACGAAGTCACGGACGTACTCATCCGCTGGTGCACCCACGACCTCGGCTGGAGTGCCCACCTGGACGAGGGCACCGTCACGCATGATCAGGATTCGATCGCCGAGTTTGAGAGCCTCTGCCAGGTCGTGCGTGATGAAGACCATGGTCTTGCCGACCTCGTGGTGCAGCCGGATCACCTCGTTCTGCATGTCACGGCGGATCAGCGGATCGAGCGCCGAGAAGGGCTCGTCGAAGAGCATCACCGACGGGTCGACGGCGAGCGCACGGGCCAGTCCGACCCGTTGCTGCATCCCACCCGAGAGCTGATCTGGGTAGGCGTTCTCGTTGCCGGAGAGCCCGACGAGGTCGACGAGCTCCTGCGCCTTCCTCCGGCGCTCCTTCTTGTCGACACCGCGAATCTCCAGGCCGTAGGCGACGTTGTCTATCACCTTGCGGTGCGGGAGCAGCCCGAAGTGCTGAAAGACCATCGAAACGTGGTGGCGACGCAGCTCACGGAGCCTGGCCTCTGACATCGCCACAACGTCTTCACCATCGATAAGAACCTGGCCGGCAGTTGGCTCGATCAGCCGGGTGAGGCAGCGAACCAGCGTCGACTTGCCGGAGCCGGACAGCCCCATCACGACAAAGACCTCGCCAGGTGCGACGTCGAAACTCACGTCGCGTACGGCTGCCGTGCAGCCGGTCTGCGCGAGCAACTCGGCCCGGGAAAGGTCGGCTTCGGCCGAGCCGACGATCTTGTCGGCGCGCGGGCCGAACACCTTCCAGAGGCCTCGCACCGCCAGAGCCGATTGCCCCACAGTGGACGCGGCGGCATCCTGCTCATCGATCGTCGCCGTCATGAGGCCGCTCCTTCGTTACGGGGATCGCCTGGTGGGTAGATCGGGGTGCCCTCGCGATAGCGGTAGAAGGGAGCGTCCGATGGGGCAAGAGGTGTATCGCCGTTGATCAGATCGGCTGCCTTCTCGGCCAGCATCATCACCGGAGCATAGATGTTGCCGTTAGTGACGTAAGGGAACGAACTCGCATCAACCACGCGCAGTCCTTCGACGTCATAGACTTTCATCGACGCAGGATCAAGCACGGCGTCATCTCCGACGCCCATCTTCGCGGTGCACGAGGGGTGCAGCGCCGTCTCGGCGTCCTTGCGCACCCAGTCGAGGATCTCGTCCTCGGTTTCGACGGACGCCCCTGGTGAGAGCTCGCCGTCGTTGAACGGGCCGAACGCTGGCTGGGTCAAGATGCTGCGCGCGACCTGGATCGCCTCGACCCACTCGCGTCGATCCTGATCGGTGGAGAGGTAGTTGAATTGCATCGATGGGTGCTCCAAGGGGTCGGTGGAGCGGATCTTGATCCAGCCTCGGGCATCGGAGTACATCGGGCCGATGTGCACCTGATACCCGTGACCTTTGGTGGGCGACGTGCCGTCGTACCTGATCGCGATGGGCAAGAAGTGGAACATCAGGTTTGGGTAGTCAACCTCGTCGTTGCTGCGGGCGAAGCCGCCACCTTCGAAGTGGTTGGTGGCGCCGAGGCCTTTGCGCTGGAAGAGCCACTGGGCTCCGATGCCGGGGCGCTTCCACCACGCCAGACCCGGTGCGATCGAGACGGGCAGTTTGCTGGCGTACTGGATGTAGACCTCGAGGTGGTCCTGCAGGTTCGCGCCAACCCCGGGAAGATCGGCCACAACGGGAATCCCTAGCGATTGCAGGTGCTGCGCGTCGCCCACACCTGAGAGCTGCATGAGCTGGGGGGTGTTGATCGCCCCGCCGCACAAGATGACCTCACCGGCGCGGACCGAGCGCTTCATGCGTCCGGCGCGCAGGTACTCGACGCCGACGGCGCGCTTGCCCTCGAAGACCACCTTGGTGGCGTGGGCGAGGGTCTCGACCTTGAGGTTCTTGCGGTCCATGACCGGGTGCAGGTAGGCGCGGGCTGCGCTGAGCCGGCGTCCCTTGTGGATGTTCCGGTCGAACTTGGCGAACCCCTCTTGCCGGTATCCGTTGACATCATCGGTGAGTGGGTAGCCCGCTTGTTGGGCCGCTTCGAAGAAGGCACCGAAGAGAGGGTTGGTGGCCGGGCCGCGTTCAAGAATCAGCGGCCCACTGCCGCCGCGCCACTCGTCAGCGCCGGCGAGGCAGGTCTCCATGCGCTTGAAGTACGGCAGGCAGTGGGCGAAGTCCCAGTTCTCCATGCCCTTGTCGGCGCCCCATCGCTCGTAGTCCAGGGGGTTGCCGCGCTGGAAGATCATCCCGTTGATGCTGCTGGAGCCGCCGAGCACCTTGCCGCGTGCGTGGAAGATCCGGCGGTTGTTCATGTATGGCTCGGGGTCGGTCTCGTAGCGCCAGTCGTAGAACCGGCTGCCGATCGGGAACGGCAACGCGGCCGGCATGTGGATGAACGGATCCCAGATGAAGTCGGGATGCCCCGCCTCGAGCACAAGCACCGACGTTCCGGGGTCAGCGCTCAGTCGGTTGGCGAGTGCTGAGCCGGCTGAACCGCCGCCGACGATGACGATGTCGTAGCGCTCATCGCTCATCTGAGTGCTCCATTGGTTGAAGGGGAGGCGCGTTCATTCAGCCACCAAACCAGTGCTGCGCAGCTGGAGCGGTATTGCGCCAGATGTGTTTGGTCTCTTGGTACTCGGCGAGACCGTGGCGTCCTAGTTCTCGGCCGAATCCGGACTGTTTGAAGCCGCCCCACTCTGCCTGCGGCACGTACGGGTGGTAGTCGTTGATCCACACTGTGCCGGCGCGAAGACCGGCCGCCACGCGCTCGGCTTTCGCGGGGTCGCTGGTCCAAACGGCGCCGGCCAACCCATAGTCGGTGTCGTTGGCGAGCCGGAGCGCGTCCGCCTCGGTGGTGAATGTCTCGACGGTCAAGACCGGCCCGAACGACTCATCACGCACAACCTGCATGTCAGCGGTGCACTGGTCGAAGACAGTCGGCAGGTAGTAATAGCCGTTCGCCAGTTCGGACGAGTCGGGCCGAGCGCCGCCGCAGCGCAGCACAGCCCCTTCGGCGACACCAACTGCCACATAGGCCTCAACCTTTGCGCGGTGAGCTTCGGAGACCAGAGGCCCAGTCTCGGCGGCTTCGTCGAACGGCCCCCCGAGCCGGATCATCGACGCGCGATTGACCAGTTCGTCGACGAACGCGTCGTGGATCGACTCCTCGATCAGGAGGCGCGCGCCAGCCGAGCAGACCTGGCCGGAGTGCAGGAACACTGCTGTCAGCGCCATATCGAGCGCCGCGTCCCGATCGGCGTCGGCGAAGACGATGTTCGGGTTTTTGCCGCCGAGCTCGAGGGCGACCTTCTTCACGGTTGGGGCGGCAGCGGCCATGATGATGCGGCCGGTGATCAGACCACCGGTGAACGAGACGAGGTCGACGTCGGGGTGAGTCGACAACAGGGCCCCAACGTTCGGGCCGGTGCCGAGGACAAGGTTCGCAACTCCAGGTGGTAATCCGGCGGCGTCGAGCTCGCGCATCAGGAGGATGGCGGTGGACGGCGTCAACTCACTCGGTTTGAGGACGAAGGTGTTGCCCGCGGCCAGCGCCGGTGCCACCTTCCATGAGGTCTGCAGCGGCGGGTAGTTCCATGGCGTGATCAGCCCGCAGACGCCAACAGGCTCGTGGACGACCCGACTCTCGACATTCGGACGGTCAACGTCAATGGCGCGGGCATCAACCTCGGCCGCGAGCTTGGCGTAGTAGCGGAAGACCGAGGTGATGTCGTCCATGTCGTACTCGGCTTCGACAAGCCGCTTGCCGGTGTCGAGCGCCTCGGCCCTGGCGAACTCGGCTCGATGGCGCTCGAGTGCGTCGGCCACTCGGTCGAGCAAGGCGCCGCGCTCTGCTGGTGAAGTACCCGGCCATGGTCCGGTGTCAAAGGCCGTCCGGGCCGCAGCGATCGCAGCGTCGGTGTCGGAACTGGACCCCTCATCGACTGTGGCGACGAGTGAACCGTCGGCGGGACAGCGAATCTCACGCGTGTGTCGCTCACGCGCATTGGTCCATGATCCACCGATGAAGAAGTCGGGCACACGGCGCCTCTCGGTTTGGGTGCCCTTCACCCTGCTGCTGGCGCCTGCCCGCGTCAAGGGGATGTTGCAGTGCCGTGACGTTGGTTCCACGGACCGGCCACCCCCGTGGATTCGCCCTACTGTGGGCGACATGACCGGTGATCAACGTTCGTTGAGGCCGGATGCTGACCCTGGCGATGGCCAGCCGGGCGCTCTGGGACGACATCGGCGGCGACGAGCAACGGGTGACCGGCGACTGGCAGGTGGCCCATGTAGCCTCGCTCACCGGGCACGCTGAACTGGCCTTGGACTTTGCGGCCGCGGCCTTTGAACGGGCGGCCGGGGCTGGCGTCCCACTGTGGCTGAAGGCATCGAAGTGTGAGGGATTGGCCAGGGCCTATGCGGCCGCAGGCCATCAGGCCGAGTGTTCCGCGTGGACGGTTAAAGCTCGGGAACCACTCGAGCAGGTAGCCGACGCCGAGGATCGTGCGGTAGTCGAAGGACAGCTGGCGACCCTTACGCGTGGGTAGTTCGGGGTGGTTCAGCGAGACTCGAGGGCCTCGCGTATGGCCAGCAGCTTGGTCTGCGACTCCGCGAGTTCGTCAGCGGGCACCGAACCTTCGACGATGCCGCAACCTGCGTACATCCGCAGGCTCCGTGCGTCGTGCGGGTCGATCTGAGCGCACCTGAGCGCGATGCCGAATGCGCCGTCCCCGCGTGAGTCGATCCAACCCACTGGTCCCGCATAGCGTCCGCGGTCCATGTCCTCAAGTTCTCTGATCAGGTCGCGGGCCCGGCCGGTAGGGGTCCCGCAGACCGCAGCGGTGGGGTGCAGTGATGCGGCGAGATCGAGAGCTGACTCGCCGTTGGCGAGGCGTCCGGTGATGTCGGTCTGAAGGTGCTGCACGTTGGCAAGCCGGACGACCTCGGGCGCACGCGGCACCACGAGGTCGGAGCAAAACGGTCCGAGCGCGTCCGACACTGACCGCACGGCGAGCTCGTGCTCGACGCGATCCTTGTCGGACGCCAAGAGGTCAGCCGCATGCTGGGCGTCGACAACCGCGTCGCTTCCGCGCGGCGTCGTGCCGGCGAGAACTCGTGAGACAACGTGGTCTCCAGTGCGTCGGACCAGCAGTTCTGGGGTCGCACCGATCAAACCGTCGATGGCGAAGGTCCAACAACTGGGATAGGTGCGCGAGAGTGGGCCGAGCAAGGCTCGTGCGTCGAGGTCGTGCTCGGTGCTGGCGACGAGATCGCGGGCGAGTACCACCTTGTCGAGCGAGCCACTTTCGATGCGCTCCACGGCCGCGGCGACTGCCGCCTCGTACCGAGCGGACGTGACGTAGCCGTCGCTGTAGCGGATCTGGCCAGCTGGGCGAACAGGTGGTGGGTCACTAAGCGCCGGCTCGTTGGCCCCGATGGTGGTAATCCACGCGGCGCCGTCGCGGCGTCCGACGATGATGTTGGGGACGATCATTACCGAGCTGGCGGGGCCGTCGTCGAAGGTGAACGACCCGAAGGCGACCGGCCCAGAACCCGGCACGTGTACCTGGTCGTCGATGTCGAGGGACGCCACCAGCTCGCGCCACCACTGCGCGGCCTGCCTGAAGCGGTCCGTGCCCGAGATCGTGAGTCGGGCGGCTTCACCCCAGGCCGCGAATCCGTCGGTGCCCCGTGTCCAGGCGATGACCTGGTCGTCGGGCAGCGTGTCGAGCAGGGGCCCAGGGTCTGCGACGGGAACCGAGCGCGCAACGGTTCGGGTACGGGCCGTGGTGCTCACAAGAGTTCAGCCTAGGCGGGGTTCGTCGCGTCGGCTCATCGACCGGTCCATTCTGGTCTCCCCCGCTGAGGCGGGCTACGGACAAGGGCGGCAGACTTCTGCTGTGAATCGCGCCGACCTCGCCAAGCAGCCCCGGGAAGTTGCTGCGATGTTCGACGGCGTTGCCTCCAGGTACGACCTCACCAACGATGTCCTGTCACTGGGTCAGGACAGACAGTGGCGCCGCGCCGTCATTGCTGCCGTTGACGCCCGGCCTGGTGAGCGAGTGCTCGACCTGGCAGCAGGTACGGGGACGTCGTCGGCGCCCTTTCACGAGCGGGGGGCGTTTGTCGTCCCGTGCGACTTCTCGCAGGGGATGCTCGCAGTCGGCAAGCAGCGTCGACCGGATCTGGCCTTCGTGGCCGGCGACGGATTGCGACTGCCCTTCGCCGACGCCAGCTTTGACGTGGTGACCATCTCGTTCGGCCTGCGGAACATGCACGACACCGAAGCCGGGCTCGCCGAGTTGCTGCGTGTGACGCGTCCAGGTGGTCGGCTGGTGGTGTGTGAGTTCTCCCACCCTGCATGGCCGCCCTTCCGGGCGGTGTACGTCGAGTACCTGATGCGGGCGCTGCCGCCCGTTGCCCGCGCGGTGGCCAGCAACCCCGAGGCCTACGTCTACCTGGCCGAGTCGATCAGAGCCTGGCCGGACCAACCGCGCCTCGCTGGGCTCCTGCAGCGCGCCGGGTGGCGAGCAGCGGCTTGGCGCAACCTCTCAGGGGGCATCGTGGCCCTGCACCGCGCAACCGCCCCCGCCTGACCCGTTTGGGTGCAACGTCACGTTCCTTACGAGTGACGTACTCAACGCCCTAGTCACGAACGTGCCGTCAACGGAGAATCTCAGGTCCGGGCCCTGTTGAGTAGGCGATTCCTTCGTCACACGAACGCAACGTGACGTTGCACCCAGAAGACGAGGAGGCCGGGGTGGGTGCCGCGCTACCCCTGCATTGTCGGAATCGCGGGGTTGCGAATAGACTTGTGTCGCTCGTGAATGCTTTCACAAAGTCGATCTCCCCCAGGTTCAGCCGAGGATGTCCCGTGCCGCTCCCGACCAGCGACCGCAGCGCCGACGTCATCGTCGTCGGTGCCGGCCCAGCCGGCTCGGCGACGGCCTTCCACCTGGCGCAGGCCGGCCTTGACGTCTTGCTGCTGGAGAAGACCGCATTTCCCCGCGAGAAGGTTTGTGGTGACGGGTTCACGCCGCGGGCGGTCAAGCAGATCCTGGCCATGGGAATCGACCCCAGCCCCGCGAACGGCTGGATCCGCAATCAGGGACTTCGCATCATCGGTGGCGGGATGCGCCTCGAGCTTCCGTGGCCAGACCTTGCATCGTTCCCCGACTATGGGCTGGTCCGCACCCGTGAAGACTTCGACGAGATCCTGGCCAGCCAAGCACAGAAGGCGGGAGCCCGCCTCCACGAACGCACGGCAGTCATCGGTCCGGTGCTCGACGCGCTGGGCCGCATCGTTGGCGTGTCCGCTCGGACCTCCGACGCCGATGGCCGTCAGGGTGACGAGGTCGAGTTCAGGGCACCGCTCGTCGTGGCCGCTGACGGCAACTCAACGCGGCTGTCTCTGGCCATGGGCATACCCAAGCGTGACGATCGTCCCATGGGTGTGGCCGTCCGCACCTACTACACCAGCCCCCGGCACGACGACGACTGGCTTGAGTCATGGCTCGAGCTCTGGGACGGTGACCGACTGCTCCCCGGCTACGGCTGGATCTTCGGCGTCGGCGACGGCACTGTGAACGCGGGCCTTGGCATCCTCAACTCGTCAACGGCCTTCGGCAAGGTCGACTACAAAGACCTGCTCCGGCGCTGGCTCGACACCACACCGGAAGAGTGGGGCCTCCGCGAGGAGAACCGCACCCAACCGATTCGCGGAGCAGCCCTTCCCATGGGGTTCAACCGGACGCCGCACTACACCCGTGGGCTCGTGCTCGTCGGCGACGCCGGCGGCATGGTCAATCACTTCAACGGCGAGGGGATTGCCTACGCCATGGAGTCGGGGGCGATGGCGGCCCAGGTCATCGTTCAGGCGCTCGGACGCCCGACGACTGACGCTCGTGAGCGCGCGCTTGAGGGCTATCCCGCCGCTCTCAAGGACGCCTACGGCGGCTACTACACCTTGGGGGGGGTGTTCGTGAAGGCGATCGGAACCCCGAACGTGATGAAACTCGCGACCCGCCACGGCCTTCCGCACCCGACGCTGATGCGCTTCACTCTGAAGTTGTTGGCTAATCTCACCGATCCCCGTGACGGAGACGCCATGGACAAGGTGATCAACGCGCTCACGAAGGTGGCTCAGGCGGCGTGACCGGCGCCCACGACCCCACCCTGGACCGCATCGCCAGCGGCCCTAGGATCATTGGCGATCCGTGGCCCAACGCTCGGCTCGGCGCAGGACGCGAAGGGAGCGGCTCGCAGTGAATCCGATCGTCCCGATCCTCTTCCTCGCAGTGCTCGCTTTCGGGTTCGCCGCGTTCTCGATCGTGGCCGGGTCCCTGTCGGGGCCAAGGCGCTACAACCGGGTCAAACTTGACGCCTACGAGTGCGGCATCGATCCGACGCCGCAGCCGATCGGGGGAGGCCGTTTCCCGGTTAAATACTTCCTGGTCGCCATGCTCTTCATCTTGTTCGACATCGAGATCGTCTTCCTCTATCCATGGGCGGTCGCCTTCGACCAACTGGCGATCTTCGGCCTCATTGAGATGCTCCTGTTCATCGTCACCCTCGGCGTTGCGTATGCCTATGTGTGGCGTCGTGGGGGGCTGGAATGGGACAAGCCCATTCGCCAAGCCAACGCAGGAGGAACCTCCGTGGGTCTTGAGGAACAACTGCCGAGCGGTTTCCTGCTCACGTCCGTCGAGACGTTCGCCGGCTGGGCGCGCTCTGGTTCGCTCTGGCCGGCGACGTTCGGTCTGGCCTGTTGCGCCATTGAGATGATGGCGACTGGTGCAGGGCGCTATGACTTGGCTCGGTTTGGAATGGAGGTATTCCGCGCGTCGCCGCGGCAGGCTGATCTGATGATCGTTGCTGGACGCGTCAGCCAGAAGATGGCTCCGGTGCTTCGCCAGATCTACGACCAGATGGCCGAGCCGAAGTGGGTCATCTCGATGGGTGCTTGCGCATCCAGTGGGGGCATGTTCAACAACTACGCGATCGTCCAGGGTGTCGATCACATCGTCCCCGTTGACATTTATCTTCCCGGCTGCCCTCCTCGTCCCGAGCAGTTGATGGATGCCATCATCAAGCTGCACGAGCAGATCAAGAACGAGAAGCTCGGCGCCCAGCGCACCGAGTGGCAGCGCAACTTCGAGGCATCCGCTCTGACGGCGGTTCCGACCAGCGACATGAAGGGTCTGCTCAGGTGAGCGAGCACAAGGCCACTCCCGAGGTCGTTCCGGCTGGGACGCCAACGATGGACGTCGTCGACGTCAGGGCGGGGATGTTCGGGGTCAGCGACGGGGGAGACACATCTGGCTTTGGCGGACTCGTGCGGGCTGTTGCGCTCTCGCCAGCGGCGAACCGACCCTACGGCGGCTGGTTCGACGCTGTTGCGGATGCACTGGAACGGGCATACCCGAAGTTTTCTGAAGCGATTGAGAAGGTGGTCGTCGAGCATGACGAACTCACCTTGCACATCAGGCGTGAGCACCTGCGCGATGTCGCTCAGGTGCTCCGTGATGATTCGGCGCTGCGCTTTGAGATGTGCATTGGGGTCAGCGGGGTGCACTGGCCAGGCGATGCTGGTCGCGAGCTGCACGCGGTCTACCCACTGCTGTCGATCACGCACAACCGACGACTCAAGCTCGAAGTCTCTTGCCCCGACGCAGACCCGCACGTTCCGTCTCTCTACTCGGTCTACCCGAGTAATGACTGGCACGAGCGCGAGACCTACGACTTCTTCGGAATCATCTTCGACGGACATCCCTCGCTGTCTCGCATCCAGATGCCCGACGACTGGTCTGGCCACCCCCAACGCAAGGACTACTCGCTCGGCGGCATCGCCGTCGAGTACAAGGGCGCCGAAATCGCACCGCCGGACGAGCGGAGGGCCTACTCCTGATGACGACAACCGGCCCTTACGAGACAACAGATGCCAGCGACCCCACGCAGGTAGCCGGTGACCCGTACGCGGAGTCGCGCCAGACGACCGATGGTCGTGTCTACACCGTAAGTGGCGGCGATTGGGATGCCTTCGCGGCCGAGGCCGCCGAGTTGGCCGAGGGTGCGCTCGTGGTCGACATGGGCCCGCAGCATCCTTCGACGCACGGCGTCCTGCGGCTCATCCTGCAGCTTGAAGGTGAGACGGTTACCGATACTCGATGTGGAATTGGCTACCTCCACACGGGAATCGAGAAGAACCTCGAGTTTCGCACCTGGACGCAGGGCGTCACCTTTGTGACACGGATGGACTACCTGTCACCTTTCTTCAACGAAACCGCGTACTGCATGGGTGTTGAACGGTTGTTGGGGATCACCGACGAGGTGCCTGAGCGGGCCCGGCTCATCCGCGTTTTGATGATGGAACTCAACCGGATTTCCTCGCACTTGGTCGCAATAGCCACCGGTGGCATGGAGATCGGGGCCCTCACGGTCATGACGATCGGCTTCCGTGACCGTGAGCTGGTGCTTGACCTCTTCGAGCTGATCACCGGCCTCAGGCTGAACCACGCGTACATCCGGCCGGGGGGCGTGGCCAACGACCTACCGACAGATGGCATCGAGAAGATCCGCGACTTCCACACGCTGATGAGCAAGCGGGTCTACGACTACGTCAAGTTGTGCAACGAGAACCCCATCTTCAAAGGCCGCCTTAGCGACGTCGGGTATCTCGATCTCGCCGGCTGTATGGCGCTGGGAATTACAGGTCCTATCCTTCGGTCCACGGGTCTTCCTTGGGACCTCCGAAAGACGCAGCCCTACCTGGGCTATGAGGACTTCGATTTCGAGATACCGACCTGGGACACCTGTGATTCCTACGGCCGATTCCGGATCAGGTTGGACGAGATGGTTGAGTCGCTGAGAATCGTCGAGCAAGTCGTCGATCGTCTTGAAGAGACCGGTCCCGGACCCGTCATGGTCGGCGACCCCAAAATCGCCTGGCCCGCACAGTTATCCATCGGCAACGACGGACAGGGAACCAGCCACGCCCACATCAACAAGATCATGAATGAGTCGATGGAGGCGCTGATCCATCACTTCAAGCTCGTCACGGAGGGATTCACGGTCCCCGCCGGTCAGGTCTACTCGGCGGTGGAGTCGCCTCGCGGCGAGCTTGGTGCCGTTATGGCCAGCGACGGGGGAACTCGTCCCTATCGAGTGCACTACCGCGACCCGTCGTTCAACAATCTGCAGGCAGTCGGTGCGATGTGTGCGGGCGCCCAGCTGGCTGACGTCATCGTGGCTGTCGCTTCAATGGACCCCGTCATGGGTGGCGTGGACCGCTGACCCTGCCCGACGACAGAACAAAGGACAACGATGGCCATCTCAGAGACCACC
>JAJAYM010000160.1 GCA_027117675.1 Actinomycetes bacterium
CTGTTGTGCGTGCCTGTTGTGCGTGCCTGGGTGAGTGAACACCGTGCCGTCTCACCTTATCTCGCTGCCGTGGAATGCTGGTCGGCGTGCTCCCCCATGGTCGTGCGCTGGTGACCCGCCGCCGCTTGCTGACGGCCGCGGTCGGCGTACCTCTTCTGCTGTCCGCCAGCGCGTGCACCGAAGACCCCCCGGTCGCCCCGCCGACCGATCCCGCTCGCGACGCCCTTGAGGCGGCCAGGTCAGTGGAAGTCACAACGCTGGAGTCGCTGCAGAACTGGTCGGTCGACGCGGGGACCGGAACAGCCCCCGTCATCGTCGGGGAGGTGTTGATCGGACACGTCGCAGCGCTCGACGAGGCGTTGGGGACGTCTCCGACGCCTCGGCCCTTGGAATCGACCGATCGGAACACAGCGCTCACCCTCAAGGGGGTCATCGACCTTCTGGACGCAGCAGCCGCGGCACACACCAAGGCGCTCCGAACGGCGCCTGCTGCCGTAAGCCCGCTGCTTGCTTCGATCGCAGCCTCAGACGCGGTGTTGGCTGCCGCAACCCGGAGGGGCCGCCGATGAGCGAAGAACTGGATCTGTGGCAGCAGACGCTGGCAGCTGAACATGCCGCCATCTGGGTGTACGGGTTGGTCGGAGCGACAACATCGATGGCTCTACCAGCGGAGGCCGCGCTGCGGGTTCACCGCGAGCGGCGCACCAGATGCGTCGACGAGGTCGTCGCGTTGGGTGGTCAACCCAACACGTCCGCCCCAGCGTATGACGTTGCTGCGCCGACGAACCCAACTGAGGCCAGCGATCTCGCGGCTACCGTGGAGCAGAGTTGCACCGTGGTCTACGCAGCGCTCGCTGGCGCCGCTGGCAAAGGCAGCCGACTGTTGGCGGCCCAGTGGCTACGCGAAAGTGCGATCGCAATGTGGGGGTGGGACGGCGAACTGCCCGTGCTTCCTGGCCTGGAGTAGTGGCCGTACACCCAGCTTGGTTCAGTTCTGGCTGCATTCCTCAACGAGGGCGGACAACGCCTCACCCGCTGGCACGTCGCGTCGCTCACCAGACGCTCGGTCGCGCACCTCGATCACACCATCTGCCAGGTTCTTACCGACGACGACGATGGTCGGCATGCCCAGCAGCTCGGCGTCCTTGAATTTCACGCCGGGCGAGACCCCCTTGCGGTCGTCATAGAGGACCTTGATTCCGGCCGCTTCCAGATCATCTGCAAGCTGCTCGGCGAACTCGAAGACAGCCGAATCCTTGCCGGTCGCCATCAGATGAAGATCGGCCGGCGCGACTTCGCGCGGCCAGATGATGCCGATGTCGTCATGGGAGTTCTCGACGATCGCCGCGACGGCACGCGAGACGCCCACTCCGTATGACCCCATAGTCACCGTGACGAGTTTGCCGTTCTCGTCGAGCACCTTGCAGTCGAGTGCTTCAGCGTAACGACGCCCCAACATGAAGATGTGACCCATCTCAATGCCGCGCGCGGTTTCGAGTGCCCGTCCGTCGGGGGGGCACTGGTCTCCAGCACGCACCTCGGCGGCTTCGATGATGCCGTCAGCGGTGAAGTCACGTCCAGCCACTAGGTCGAGGACATGGCGCCCATCTTCATCGGCACCGGTCACCCACGCAGTGCCGTCAACGACGCGGGGATCGACGAGGTAGCGGATCCCTGAGGCATTCTGCGACCCGAGAACACCGGGGCCGATGTACCCCTTCTTCAGCGCCGGGTTGGCCGAGAAGTCCTCCTCGGTGAACGCGGTCAGCTCCGCTGGCTCGACCTGAGCCTGCAGCCGCTTCTCGTCCACTTCGCGGTCACCGGGCACACCAAGAGCGAGGGGCTCGCGGGTTCCGTCTGGATGCATCAGGACGACCACCACGTTCTTCAGCGTGTCCGACGCCTGCCACGACCGGTCGCTGCGCGGGAAGGCCGCATTGAGGTGATCGACGAGTGAGTCGATCGTCGGCGTGTTCGGCGTGTCCTCCACATGTGCGGATGAAAGCCCATCGAACGGGATCGGCTCTGTCGCACGAACCATCACCGCTTCGACATTCGCCGCGTAGTCACAGGTGGTGCAACGGACGTAGGTGTCCTCACCGTTCTCGGCTGTCGCCAAGAATTCTTCGCTCGCCGAGCCTCCCATCGCACCGGCCATCGCATCGACGATGACGTAGTCGAAGCCGAAGCGATCGAAGATCCGGATGTAGGCGTCACGGTGCGCCTGGTACGAACGCTGCAGCGACTCCTCGTTGACGTCGAACGAGTACGAGTCCTTCATCACGAACTCTCGCCCCCGCAAGATTCCAGCACGCGGACGCGGCTCGTCCCGGTACTTCGTCTGGATCTGGTAGAGCCAGACCGGCAGGTCCTTGTAAGACGAATAGAGGTCCTTCACCAGGAGGGTGAACATCTCTTCATGCGTGGGACCAAGCAAGTAGTCGGCGTCCTTGCGGTCCTTGAGGCGGAAGATGTTGTCGCCGTACTCGGTCCATCGGTTGCTCGCTTCGTAGGGTTCGCGTGGGAGCAGGGCCGGAAAGTGCACCTCCTGGGCGCGGATCGCGTTCATCTCCTCGCGAACGATGCGCTCGATGTTGCGCAGCACCTCGTACCCCAGCGGCAGCCACGAGTAGATGCCTGGCGCGGCCCGACGGACATAGCCAGCCCGCACTAGCAAGCGGTGGCTCGGCACCTCTGCGTCAGCCGGATCCTCGCGCAGCGTGCGCAGGAACAGCGTCGACATCCGTAGCAGCACTGGAACTCCTCGTCAGATCATGGGCAGCGAGCCTCTACTCTCCCACTCATGGCACAAGAGCAGACACCCGATATCGACGAACGCCCCGAACCACTCCCCGGACACGGTGCAGCCTTCGTCCCAGCCACGTTTACTGCGCCGGAACCGCCTCGGACCCAGAACTTCTGGCTTGAGCCGCTAGGCCCACAGCACAACGAAGCCGACTACGCCGCCTGGACGTCGTCAGTGGAGCACATCCACGCGACGCCGGGATTCGAGAGCAAACGGTGGCCACACCCGATGTCAGTCGAGCAGAACCGGGACGACCTGTTGATGCACGCCGACCACTTCGAGCGGCACCTGGGATTCACTTACACCGTTCGCAGCACGGTAGACAACGATGTGATCGGCTGCGTATATCTGTACCCAGCCGACGACGCTTCGGTCGATGCATCGGTGCGTAGCTGGGTCCGACTCTCCCACGCTCACTTCGACCGTGAGCTGTGGTTGACCGTCGGCGCTTGGCTGACGGACGCCTGGCCGTTCACTGTTGTCGCCGATCACCCACGCTGACTGCCCCGACTGCGGCAGGGCCTGACCGCAGGGCCCACCTGACCGCAGGGCCCACC
>JAJAYM010000161.1 GCA_027117675.1 Actinomycetes bacterium
CATTGGGAGTGGCGGCTGACGCCCTCACAAGTCACGCTCCCATGCTTCGACTCGCCGGTCGGTGCCCCGCGGGCTCTGCAGTTGCTCAGCGCCGCTTTGCAGCTGAGGGGCGAAGTCGAAGACGACGCCGTCCTCGTCGTCGCCGATCACGACCTCGGCACCCGGCTCAGCGCCTTTGGCGACCAAGGTCTCCTCGACGCCGAGACGGGCCAGCCGATCAGAGAGATAGCCGACCGCCTCGTCGTTGCTGAAGTCGGTCTGTCGCACCCAGCGTTCAGGCTTGTGCCCGCGCACCCGGAAGCGACCCTCCTCGACCGTCACGGTGAACCCGGCGTCATCGACGGGGGTTGGCCGCAGCACCACACGGGTGGCCTCCGGTTCGGGCAGGGCCGCTCGGTACTGCTGGACCACCTCGGCGAGGGCGAAGCAGAGCTGGCGCAGGCCTTCGTGACTCACCGCCGAGACCGCGAAAACCGGCCAGCCACGTTCAGCGAGCTCTGGCGTCACGAGATCGGCGAGCTCGCGAGCCTCCGGGACGTCGATCTTGTTGAGCACGACAACGCGGGGGCGGTCGGAGAGCCCGCCATAGGCGGCGAGCTCGTCCTCCAGCACCTGAAGGTCAGTCAGCGGATCGCGGTTCGGTTCGAGGGTGGCGCAGTCGAGCACGTGTACCAGGACGGCACAACGCTCGATGTGGCGAAGGAACTCGTGGCCGAGCCCCTTTCCCTCGCTCGCCCCCGGGATCAGCCCTGGGACGTCGGCAATGGTGAAGCGCGTCGACCCCGCCTGGACGACTCCGAGGTTCGGCACCAGGGTCGTGAAGGGGTAGTCGGCGATCTTCGGACGGGCTGCTGAGACGGACGCGACCAGGCTCGACTTGCCTGCGCTGGGAAAGCCCACCAGGCCGACGTCGGCGACGGTCTTGAGCTCAAGGACGACGTCGGCTTCGATGCCCGGTTCGCCGAGCAGGGCGAAGCCAGGTGCGCGACGCCGCGGGGACGCCAGCGAAGCATTTCCGAGCCCACCTGAGCCCCCCGGTGCGATCACCCAGCGGGTGCCATCACCGGTGAGGTCGACGATGGCCTCACCGTCGAGACCAACAACGACGGTGCCCTCCGGCACTGGTAGGACCAAGTCGTCGCCGTCAGCGCCGCTGCGATGTCCGCCCATTCCGGGCTTACCGTGACCGGCCTTGCGGTGCGGGCTGTGGTGGTAGTCGAGCAGCGTTGTCACATTGCGATCAACGACGAGCACGACCTCGCCGCCGCGTCCACCGTTACCGCCGTCCGGACCACCAAAGGGCTTGAACTTCTCGCGGTGCACCGAAGCGCAGCCGTTACCGCCCCGACCGCCAGCTGCATGGAGAAGAACGCGGTCAACAAACGTGGCCATGGCGTCCTGCCTCCTTACCCACGCTCAGATACACGAAGGGCCCCACCCGAAATCGGGCGAGGCCAGACCTCGTGGCGTGCCGTTGGCGCTATTGCGCCGAGACGATGTTGACGACCCGACGACCACGGCGAGTGCCGAACTCGACGGCGCCGGAGGTCAGGGCGAAGAGCGTGTCGTCGCCACCGCGGCCGACGTTGCGGCCAGGGTGGAAGTGGGTGCCGCGCTGGCGAACGATGATCTCGCCGGCGTTGACGACTTCACCACCAAAGCGCTTGACGCCGAGGCGCTGGGAGTTCGAGTCGCGACCGTTGCGCGTCGATGATGCACCTTTTTTGTGGGCCATGGCTCCTTCTCACTTCCCCGCTGCGACGCCGGCGGCGATGCTGGTGATGGTGACTTCGGTGTACTTCTGTCGGTGTCCCTGCCGCTTGCGGTAGCCGGTCTTGTTCTTGAACTTCATGATGGTGATCTTCGGGCCCTTGATGGCTCCGACGATCTCAGCGGTCACCGTGACGGCGGCCAACGCCTTCGGGTCGCTGGTGACCACGTCACCATCGACGACGAGCACCGCAGGGAGCGTGATCGAGCTGCCTGGCTCACCGTCGACCTTGTCGATCTGGACGACGTCGCCGACCGCGACCTTCTCCTGGCGGCCGCCAGCGCGGACAATCGCGTACACCGCGAACTCCTCACGTCACCGCCAGTTGGCAGCGACAGACTCTGGGCGAGGCCGGACGGCCTCGCAGTTGATGATCCTTGCGGCTCCGCCCGTCAACCGGTGATCGGGGGCGCGCACGCGGAACGAGGCGCGTCAGCGCCGAGATCTAAGGGTACGGAGTGCCCCATGGGCCGGTCAAACCAGGGTGGCATCGGGCTCCGGCTCAGTCGCTGGCTCGGGGGCCGGCTGGGTGGCGCTAGCCGGCTCTGACTTGTCAGAAACCTCCAGGTCATGGGCGGCACCAACGGTCGCCACCGCCACCTTGGCCAACGCAGCCCTGGCCGCAGCCTCGCGAGCGGCGACCTCGGGGTCGACCTCGGGAGCGGCCGTCGCCGCAGCCTTGCCCCTGCGCCGACGCGGCGTGCGCTCTTCGCCACGCTTGCTGCTTCCGTCAGACTGCTTCTTGGCCTCTACCGGATCGAGGGTGACGTGCCGGCCGCGGCCACCGCACTCCTCACAGGTCGTCGAGAATGCCTCGAGCAGGCCCTGCCCGACGCGCTTGCGGGTCATCTGCACGAGTCCGAGCGACGTGACCTCGGCCACCTGATGCTTGGTGCGGTCGCGGCCAAGGCACTCGACGAGCCGGCGCAGCACGAGTTCGCGGTTGCTTTCCAGAACCATGTCGATGAAGTCGATCACGATGATTCCGCCGACGTCACGCAAGCGAAGCTGTCGGACGATTTCTTCGGCCGCCTCGATATTGTTCTTGGTGACTGTCTGTTCAAGGTTGCCGCCTGAGCCGGTGAACTTGCCGGTGTTCACGTCGACAACGACCATCGCCTCAGTGCTGTCAATGACCAAGTAGCCACCACTGGGCAGCCACACCTTACGGTCGAGAGCTTTGAGCAACTGCTCGTCAACGCGGTGCGAGCCGAAGACGTCGTCGGTGCCGGTCCATTTCGAGAGGCGCTCGGACAGGTCGGGGGCTACGTGGGTGACGTAGTCATCAACGGTCGCCCAGGCATCATCGCCTGAGATGACGAGCTTGCTGAAGTCTTCGTTGAAGACGTCACGGATGACCCGCACGGTGAGGTCTGGTTCCTCATGCAGCAGTGCTGGCGCGTTGGCACCAGCGGTCTTCTTGGAGATTGCCTCCCACTGAGCGGTCAGCCGCGCAACATCGCGCTGCAGCTCTTCCTCGCTCGCGCCTTCGGCCGCGGTACGCACGATCACGCCAGCGTCATCGGGAACAATCTTCTTCAGGATCGCCTTCAGACGCGAACGCTCAGTGTCGGGCAGTTTACGGCTGATCCCCGTCATCGAGCCGTCAGGTACATAGACCAGGTAGCGGCCGGGCAACGACACCTGCGCGGTCAGCCGAGCTCCCTTGTGGCCGATGGGGTCCTTGGTCACCTGCACCAGGATCGAGTCGCCCGACTTCATGGCGTGTTCGATGCGGCGCGGTTGTCCGTCGAGTCCTGCGGCGTCCCAGTTCACCTCGCCGGCGTAGAGCACGGCATTGCGGCCGCGTCCGACGTCGACGAAGGCAGCCTCCATGCTCGGCAGCACGTTCTGCACCTTAGCCAGGTAGACGTTGCCCACCATGGTGGCCGCCGAGCGCTGAGCGACGTAGTGCTCGACGAGCACGTCGTCCTCCATGACAGCGATCTGCGTGCGGTCACCCTGCTGGCGGACGGCCATGACGCGGTCGACGGCCTCGCGCCTGGCGAGAAACTCAGACTCAGTCAAGATTGGCGGACGGCGGCGGCCCTGCTCGCGGCCCTCGCGGCGGCGCTGCTTCTTGGCCTCGAGGCGGGTCGAGCCCTTGACGCCGGAGATTTCGTCGGACGCCTTGCGTGGCTCGCGGACGTGGACCACTGTGCGGGCCGGGTCGGCCTCGCCACCGTCACCGTCACCCCCACCGCCCTTGCGCCGGCGCCTGCGGCGACGGCGAGTGGTCCCGGAGCCACCCTCGTCAGAGTCGTCACCTTCGGCGGCCGACGCGGCATCGTCCTCCGCGCTCTCGTCCTGGCTGCCTTCTTCGCCAGAGCTCTTGCCCTTGCGACCGCGTCCGCCACGCCTGCGGCGCCGGCGAGTGCCGCCTTCGTCATCGGACTCGGCGGGGCTGTCGGCGTCCGTCGATCCGGGAGTCACCTCGTCGGCTTCAGTGCTCTTAGGTGCCGCCGACTTCTTGGCAGTCTTCTTGGCCGGCTTGTCGACCGTGACTGGATCGGGTGCCTTAAAGAGCACCGACGGCGCTACACCCTCGATCTCTGCAGCCACCTTCTTGGCTGCCGACTTCTTGGTCGCCTTCTTCGCCGTCTTCTTCGTTGGTGCGTCCGCGCCGACTTCGGTGACAGCTCCGGCGGCCGGCGCAGTCTCTGCTACCGACTTCTTGCTCGTCGCCTTCTTGGTGGACTTTTTGGCTGCGGTCTTCTTGGCGCTCTTCTTCGCCGCTGGTGCGGCGCTGGCCGACTCTGCGGCCGAACTGCTCTCGGGGATCGGCGGGCCTGCTGGTCGGGCGGCGGCCCGCCGTCGGCTTCGCGGAGCCGGCTTGGCGGCGGCTGCCGGTGTCTTCGTCGTGCTGGTCGTCGTGGGCTCGTTGTCGAGCATCGAGGTAACTCCATCCGGCCCGAGCGGCGCACCGCCACGGGCGAAGTCTTCGGCCCCTCTGGGGGCGGTCAGGTCTGGGCCTACCGCGGGTGCGGGTCGGCCGCAACGGCATCGCCAACGCTCGCGCGGTCGGCGGCCAACGGATCGGCTACCGTCCCGCTCTCCGGGTCGAGGGGGCCTTGCGCCAGCCGGGTCACCATGGGTGGGACCGGCGGCGTCAGGCCCGCCACCTGTCGCAGGGCGGTGAGGATGTCGTCGGGTCGCACGGCGGGTGTCTCATGCCGTACCACCGCTCGCAGTATCGCACAGGGTGCCCCAGAGGCCGTTGAGCCGCTATCGGCGGCGAGTCGAACGATGGGGCCCCTTGCGTCGAAACGGCGCGGTCCCGACTTCATCATTCGCTCGACCTCGACCGCACTCTCGGTCATCAGCATGGCGGTTGCCGCACCCGCCTGACCTGCGGAAACGCCTGGAAGCTCGATCTGCCACTCGGACGCCTGAAGCAGGTCGGCGAGCGCGCCGGGGGCCGCCTCGACAACCTCGATGACGTCCAGACCGGGCGGCAGGGCGGCGTCCAGCGAAGCCCGTAGCCGGGCTGGGTCGAGCCGCTCAGTGACCGAGATCTCCAGGTACTCCGCCTCGCTGGCCGACCCCATGGCGGCGGCCCCGGCGTACGAGATCTTGGGGTGCGGCGTGAATCCGGCGCTGTAGGCCATCGGAACGCCCGCCCTGCGCAGGGCCCGCTCGAGCGCACGCTGGATGTCGCGGTGGCTGGTGAAGCGCAGCCGTCCCCGTTTGGCGTACCTGACGCGCAGCTTTTGCACGGTCGGCGCGACGTCGCGCACGGGTGGTTGCCGCGACATCAGGCTCGCAGTGTGGCGACGCCGGCACCGACCGCGGTGAGCGGGAGCAGCTGCTTGCCGGTCGGTCCGATCTCGATGTCGGTGCCCATCTGTGGGCAGACGCCGCAGTCGAAGCACGGCGTCCATCTGCAGTCCTCGACCTCGACGTCGTTGAGGGAGTCTTGCCAGTCCTCCCACAGCCAGTCTTTGTCGAGACCGGAATCGAGGTGGTCCCACGGCAACACCTCGGAGAACTCGCGCTCACGTGTGGTGTACCAATCGACGTCGACGGGTTGGTCCTGCAGCGCCTTACCCGCGCAGCGCATCCAGCGCTCGAAGCTGAAGTGCTCACTCCATCCGTCAAACCGGCCGCCGTCGCGCCACACCGCCTCGATGACCGCGCCAACGCGCCGGTCGCCGCGCGAGAGCAATCCTTCGACAATTCCCGGCTTGCCATCGTGGTAGCGGAAGCCGATCGCCTTGCCGAACTGCCGGTCATCGCGAATGTCGTTGCGCAGCTTCATCAGTCGCGCGTCCGTCGTCTCATGGTCCAGCTGCGCCGCCCATTGGAACGGGGTGTGCGGCTTGGGCACAAAACCACCGATCGACACGGTGCACCGAATGTCCTTGCGGCCGGCAACCTCGCGTCCGGTCTTGATCACCTCACGCGCCAGCCGGGCGATCTGCAGCACGTCCTCGTCGGTCTCGGTTGGCAGACCGCACATGAAGTAGAGCTTCACCTGGCGCCAACCGGCACCGTAGGCCGCCGTCACTGTGCGGATCAGGTCTTCCTCGGTAACCATCTTGTTGATCACACGGCGGATGCGCTCACTGCCACCTTCAGGTGCGAAGGTCAAGCCGGAACGACGCCCGCTGCGGCTGAGCTCGTTGGCGAGGTCGATGTTGAACGCGTCAACGCGCGTACTCGGCAGTGAGAGCGAGGTGTTGGTGCCTTCGTAGCGATCGGCCAGCCCCTTCGCGATGTCTTTGATCTCGGAGTGGTCGGCGCTCGAGAGTGAGAGGAGGCCCACTTCCTCGAAGCCGGTCGACTGCAGTGCCTGCTCGACCATCTCGCCGATGCCGGTGATGCTGCGCTCGCGCACTGGTCGGGTGATCATGCCCGCTTGGCAGAACCGGCACCCACGCGTGCAGCCGCGGAAGATCTCGACGCTGGCGCGCTCATGCACGCTCTCGGCAAGCGGCACGAGTGGCTTCTTGGGGTAAGGCCAGGCGTCGAGGTCGGTGACGGTGTGCTTGCTCACCCGCCACGGGACGCCAGGGCGGTTCGGCACGACCCGCTTGATCCGGCCATCCGTCAGGTACTCAACGTCATAAAAGGCGGGAACGTAGACGCCACCTGTCTGGGCCAACCTCATCAGCAGTTGCTCGCGTCCGCCGGGTGAACCCTCAGCTTTAAATTGCCGGATCAGGTTGGTGATCTCCAACGCCACTTGCTCACCGTCGCCGAGTACGGCCGCGTCAATGAAACCGGCGATCGGCTCGGGATTGAACGCGGCATGGCCACCCGCCAGCACGATCGGGTGTTCGTCGCTGCGGTCGGCGGCGTGCAGCGGGATGCCGGCGAGGTCGAGCGCGGTGAGCATGTTGGTGTAGCCAAGCTCGGTGGCAAATGACAGGCCCAACACGTCGAAGGCGCCAACGGGTCGATGGCCGTCGACGGTGAACTGTGGGACGTCGTGTTCGCGCATCAGAGACTCAAGGTCAGACAACACCGAGTAGGTGCGCTCGGCCAGAACGTCAGGCTGCTCGTTGAGGATCTCGTAGAGGATCTGGACGCCTTGGTTGGGCACCCCGATCTCGTAGGCGTCCGGGTACATCAGTGCCCAGCGAACCGTGGTCGACTCCCACTCCTTGCTGACCGCGTTCAGCTCGCCGCCGACGTACTGAATCGGCTTCTGCACGAGCGGCAGCAACGCTTCGAGCCGGGGAAAGACCGACTCAGCCTTGACGGCCGACATGGAGAACCTCCGTGAGGTGGGGCGTGCCAGGGAAGTGCGGGAGCCGGGGCAACGGCCCCAGGGTACGCGGCCCCCCACAATCCCGCCGAGGCACACTTAATTGACCATTTTTGATGCCGAGTCCGTGCGTGGGTCGAGTGCGGAGCGCACTCGGGGGGGCCTGGTGGGGTTAGCGCACAGAGCGGCGCAGGTGGACGTTCTCCAACAGCCCGATGGCCATCCAGTTGGCGAACATGCTGGTGCCGCCGTACGACACGAACGGCAGCGGGACGCCGGTCACCGGCATCATGCCGATCACCATGCCGATGTTCTCGAACATCTGGAAGGTGAACCAGCAGACGATGCCCGTGGCCATAAGCGTCCCGAAGAGGTCCTCGGCGCGCATGGCGATGCGCATGGCGCGCCAGATCAGCACGCCGAACAGCAGAAGAAGACCCGCGCTGCCAACGAAGCCGAGCTCTTCTGCAACAACGGTGAAGATGAAGTCGGTCTGCTGTTCGGGGACGAACTCGCCTCCGGTCTGAGTGCCTTGGAAGAGGCCACCACCGAAGACACGCCCGGAACCGACCGCAATCCTGGCTTGGTTGGTGTTGTAGCCGACGCCCTGCGGATCGAGCTCAGAGTTGGCAAACGCCAGCAGCCGGTCGATCTGGTACTCGTCGAGTACGCCAACTTGGACGGCCACGACAGCGCCCAATGCACCAAGAGCCAGCAGTCCGGCCAGCCAGGAGAGCCGCGTCCCGGCAACCGCCAGGATGCCGAGCACGATCATCCCCATGACGACGGCAGTGCCGAGGTCAGGCTGCAACATCACCAGACCGATCGGAATGGCAGCGATGAGCAGCGCGAACGCGACATCAGGAAGTTGCGGCTCAGTCTCACCGTCGCGGCGCTCGGCGAGCAGCATCGCCAGGCCCACCGCGAGCGCGACCTTCATAAACTCTGACGGCTGGATCGAGAATCCACCGGGAAACTGGATCCAGGCCTGGGCGCCGTTCACCTCGGTTCCGACGATCACGACAGCAACCAGCCCGATGACCGATGCGATGTAGACGAACGGTGCGTAGGCACGCAGCGTCCGGTAGTCGAAGAGCATCGTCGCGAAGCCGAGGCCCAGGCCAATCACCAGGTTGAGCAGGTGTCGCTTCAGGTATGCCTGAGGGTCTTCCCCCGCCGACACGCCGCGGGTGGCCGAGTACACAAAAACCGCGCCAGCGACGCTGAGCGCGAGTGCAGCGACGAACAGCACCCAGTCAAAGCGACGCAGCAGGGAGTCTCGATTGGTCGCGCGCGCCCGGAGCGTCTGGCGTCGCCGCCGCGGCGGGGCGATGGTCTGCGGGTAGCCGAGCATCACGACGTGCTCACCCGGCGACGTCGACGGTTCTGCTTTGTCTTCGACTTCTTCTCACCGGTGTTCGCCGCCGGGATCCCGCTGTCGGAGGAACCGGGCAGACCATCATCCTTGGGCAGCTCGATCGTGCCATCGTTGTTGACGGTCGGGAGTTCCTTGATCGGGCGACCATCGGGCACGATGGCCTGCTTGGGGTCGACGTTGAAGCCGTCAATCCCAAACAGGGCCCGGTAGATCTCGTTGACGCTGGGGGCTGAGGTTCCCGATCCAGTCCCACCTTCGGGAACCATCATGAGCACCACGTACTCGGGGTCGTTGGCTGGCGCGTAGGAGGCGTACCACGACGTGGTCGCTTGGCCGTCCACCTGACCGGTTCCAGTTTTCGCCGCTACCGGCACCTGCTCCAGTGGGAAGTCGACGTAACGGTAGGCCGCTGAGCCTGTTGCTGGCACCTGCGTAAGGGCATCTTGGATGTACTGCACGGTGGCGTCGGACGCCTCAACGTGGCCCTGCTCTTTGGGCTCGAACTCCTTCACAACTTCACCGTCCGCCGACAACACAGCGCGTGCTACCTGCGGGCGGTAGAGCGTCCCACCGTTCGCAATGGCCGCGTATGCCCGTGCGGTCTGCAGAGGAGTTGAGAGAACGTCACCTTGACCGATCGCCGACAACAATGCGTCGCCGGGGCGGAACTCAGCACCGTCGACGCAGAGCTCGGCGTAGAGCGCTTGGAGGTCGGGGTCGTTGACCTCCGCAGCCGACCCCTGCTCTTCGAAATTGCAGTAGAAGTCCTTGTTTTCTTCCCAGTACTCCCGACGCCACTCTCGATCGGGGACGCGCCCATCCAGCTCGCTGGGGAGGTCGATGCCAGTGAGCGCGCCATAGCCGAACCCGCGTGCGGTGTTCATCAAGTACTCGGGAGCATCCGGTCCGGCGTCCAAGCCACCCTCGGCGACATACATGCGGTAGGCAAGGCCGTAGAAGACGGTGTTGCACGAGACCTCAAGGGCACGGGCGATCGACATCGACTCGGTCATGCCCGCCTCGTAGTTGGTGAACGCCTGGGTCGCCCCCGGAACCACGAACTGGTCGGAACATTCGTAGGGGCCGTCGAGGCTGTATCCGGCGGCCGCCGCCGCAGCAGCTCCGACGATCTTGAAGGTGGACGCCGGGGCATACTCACCGGCGATCGCGCGATTGACCAACGGAAAGTTTGCTTTCTCACTCTGGAGCCGGTCGAACTGCTCGTTGGTCACTCCCCCGATCCAGAGCGCGGGGTCGTAGTCGGGGTAACTGGCCATCGCCACGACCCGTCCAGTGTCGACCTCCATCACGATCGCCGCACCAGTCTCTGCCGGGAAGGCTCGGTCCTGACCGTTGGCTACGGGGGTGTTTGCACGCTCGATGGCCGCCTTTAGTTGGTCCTCTACCACCTTCTGGACCTGGGCATCGATGCTGGTGACCAGGTAGTTGCCCGGTGTCGCCTCGCGCTCGGCAACCGTTCCGGTGACGTTGCCGGCAGAGTCGACAGCGAGCTTCTTGACTCCGGGCTTGCCACGTAAGTACTCGTCGTACACCTGCTCGAGGCCGGCACGTCCGACGAGATCGAAGTTGGTATACGTGCTACCCCGACGCCCGTCCCGCTTCTCCGCTGCTGCGAGCTCGTCAGCATTGATCGGGCCGATGTAGCCGAGCAGGTGCGCTGCGTTGACGCCGTATGGCTTCGGGTAGTCGCGAACGGCGGTCATCTCAGCGGCGATGCCGGGGAACTCCTCGCTTCGCTCCATCACCTGAAGCGCGACGCCAGAGCGCACGTCCTCGGCGACCGGGATCGGCTGATACGGCGAACCGTTCCAGCAGGTTGGTGGCTCTGCAGCACCCGGCGACCCACAGAGCGTCAGTTGCCGGTTGAGCTTGCGATCGGGAACGTCCAGGACGTCGGCGAGCTTGCGCACCACACGGACGCCGTCATTGGGCAGGTCGAGGATGGTCGACCGGTCGACCGAGACGACCAGTGAGGTGCGGTTCTGCACGAGGGGGCGTCCCTGTGCGTC
>JAJAYM010000162.1 GCA_027117675.1 Actinomycetes bacterium
GGCCCACACGGTGTGGGGCCCGGTCTGCCACGGCCGGGGGGTCGTGGTTGACGACCGCGCCTACTTCGGTGGTGACGAGCTCGACCTGGACCCCGAGCAAGGCGCTCACTGGATCGGCAAGGGCTGGGTCGAGGCAGTACCTGTACCCGCCAAGGGCAAGGCGACGACGCGGGGCGCCGCTGCTGCTGCCAAGCCCGCACGGCAGGCCACCAGCAAGGCCCGCCGCCCATGAGTCGTGGCGGTCGCGGTGGACGGGCACATCGCCGCGTCCGTCACGTTCCGTCACCAGTCCCGGGGGGTACCCCTGGCACCGAATCAGCCAGGACCGTGGGAGAGCTTGCACGCGACGGCCGCTTGGTTGGATCGTTCACCAGCTGTGACCGATCAACTCTTGTTGGTGAAAGGGGCAGGTCAGCGGGCATCACGCCTTTTGCCTCTGCGCTGCTACACGCGGCAGCGTTGACAACCTCAGTGGGCGATCCTAAGTTGGATGCAAGGTTTGCTCGGGGTAAGTGTATCGACAATCTGGCGGGGGATCACGATGTCCTTGCGTACTCGTTTGCTTGGTCTGGTGGGCTGCACGTCGTTGGTTTTCGGGGGGTTTCTTCCGGCATCCGCGGCGGGAGTTCTGTTCTCAGATGGTTTCGAGACCGGCACGACGGCGTCGTGGACGAGCGTGCGCGGCGTGGTAGTAAACAACATTGATGCCTTCTCAGGCGTTTACGCCGCCGAAGCTATGTCTACCGGGACCGCTGCGTACGCCCGTAAAACGCTCGTTACACCAACCACCAGTTTGGATTACGCGCTTCAGTTCAAGCTTGTCAGCCGGGGCCTAACGCCGGTGAATGTGATGGCAGTGCGACCGAGCACGGGCGCACCGGTCGCTGCTGTGTTCCTTAACAGAAAGGGCAACCTGGCGTTGAGGGCTGGTGGTGTCTCGACAGTGAGCGCCACCGTGGTTGGCGCCAACATCTGGCACAGTCTGAGCCTGCATGTCGAAGTGGCCGGTTCGGCGAGCACGACGCAGGTATGGCTTGACGGTGCAGCCACCCCCACTTTGACAAGCACGGCATCACTCACCACGGCCGTCCGCCAGGTGGAAATCGGCGACCCGATTGCCAACCGCACGTTCGACGTCCGCTTCGACGACGTCAGCGTGCAAGACACCGCCGCTGATGACACCTCGGCGCCGACGGCTCCGGCGAACCTGACCGCGGTCGCCGTATCCGACCACCAGGTCAATCTGTCCTGGGTCGCCGCGACCGACGACGTGGGCGTCACGGGCTACGACGTCTTCCGCGACAGCGCCCAGATCGCCTCAATCCGGGCAGGCACGACCTACGCCGATCTGAGCCCGACCGCCGAGGGCACTTACATCTACCAGGTCCGGGCCCAAGACGCCGCCGGCAACATCAGTGCGCTGAGCAATTCAGCGACCGTGAGTACCCCGCCAGCAACGTCCGATTCAGTGCAGATCGCCGCTGCCGGGGACATCGCCTGTTCGCCCTCCGGAGTCGTGTCGTCGGCGACCTGTCAGCAGATGGCCACTTCCGATCTGCTTATCGGGGGGGCATACGATCGCGTCCTGACCCTCGGCGACAACCAGTACGAGAACGGGTCGCTAAGCAACTATCTTGCTTCGTACGCCCCCAGCTGGGGCGAGTCAAAGGCATGACTGCCCCCGTCCCCGGGAACCACGAATATCAGACTGCAGGTGCCGGCGGCTACTTCGACTACTTCGGCGCAGCCGCCGGTGACCCCCAAAAGGGTTACTACAGTTATGATGTCGGCGCTTGGCACCTGATCGCGCTGAACTCCAACTGTGCCAGTCTTGGACCGGCTGACGGCTGTGCAGAAGGCACACCACAAAACGAATGGCTGAAAGCCGACCTGGCCGCCAGCCCCAACTTCTGCACCCTCGCCTACTGGCACCATCCCCTGGTGAGCACTGGGCGCAGCATCGCGGCAGTGAAACCGTTCTGGGACGCCCTGTACGCCGCGCAAGCTGATGTCGTCCTCAGCGGCCACTCCCATAATTATGAGCGCTTCGTCCCGTTGAACCCTGACAAGGCCTCCGATCCCACCAACGGTATCCGCGAGTTCGTGGTCGGCACCGGGGGCAAGAGCCACGAGCTAAGCTCAGCAACGCCCCCCCCAACCAGCGAAGTACGAAACGTCGACACCTTCGGGGTCCTCGAACTCACACTCAACACCACCAGCTACGACTGGAACTTCATCCCCAGCAGCGGCGGGACATTCACTGACGTCGGAAGCGGTACATGTCACTGATCAAAGAAAGTGGCTGCCCTAGTCAGCCCGCCTAGCTGGGGAGTGACCCCTTTGCACCCGACACGCGAGAGAGGCTTTCTCTGGGTCGTTCAGCTTCAGGGATGTTTTCGACTCAAGGCCACGCTTAGGTAGTCGTTGCTGACTCGCTCCGAGGTTGAGGTAAACAAACCCATTTTAGACGAAGAGATCGCAAGCGATCGGGCCTCGTCATCACATGCCGCAAGCAGGGACGCCACACAGCGATTTCACTTGCAGCTGACTCCTGCACACCACTGATA
>JAJAYM010000163.1 GCA_027117675.1 Actinomycetes bacterium
GACGCACAGAACAGCACCTGTGAGCGACACAAGCACAACGGAGGTACACGTAGGCACCCCCGAGGGCTCCGATACGCACTCCTGCCAGATCGATCTGCGTTCTTACATTGACGACGTGTGCCCGGCGTGTGTTGAGAAGCGAAGAGACGACCAACGCGACCACCTCGAGGGCTCAGCGGGCGCGAGAGGGGCGGACGCGTGAACTGCAATCGCTGCACGGCAGCGACGAGCAACGGACTCGCGCTCTGCGCCACCTGCCAACAGACACTCCGGGTATCACTCGTCAACGTCGCCTCGTTCCACACCGACGTGCTGCGAATCCAGCCAGGCCAGCGCGTGCGGGTCCGGTCCGCCTACCAGTCCACGCCACCGCCCGAGACTCAGGTGAAGATCGACCCCATCACCCGAGCCACCGGGCACGTGGACGCCATCGTGATCGGGTGGGTCCGCAACCTCCAAGACGACCGACCCGGGATCAGCCAGCCACCCAACGACGTCGCCAAAGCGTGCGGCTGGCTCGAGGGACACGTGACCACCATCTCCACGCTGAAATGGGCCGGCGATTGCGTGCGCGAGATGGTCGAGTGCGAGCTCACGTTGCAGCGGATCATCGACCGCTCGGACACCGGCTGGTACGCCGGGGTCTGCGGTAACGAGTTGGGCCGCGAGATCCGTGAGCACGAGGACGACGACGTCCGAACCATCACCTGCCCGCGCAACCTCTACGGCACACAGGGTTCCTCATGGGTCCGCTGCCCCGAGTGTGGACGGACGTGGCCCACCGAGGAGCGCCGAGCGCTGATGATCGCCGAGGCCAGGGACCAAGTCGCACCGGTCCGGGTAGTGGCTCGCGCTGTGGTCGGACTGATGGACGGGCAGACCAGCGTCGAGCGACTGACCAGGCGCATTGAGCAGTGGATCGCACGAGGCGTGCTGCGCGACCTTGGCACCCGCGTGCTGGACGGGAAGCCGCGTAAGGTCTACAACCTGGGTGAGGTGTTCGACCTCGTCACTGGCGATGTCAAGCCCAAGAACGCGGCGGCCTGATAGCATCTGTCGTAGTTGCCAGTCATACCGGCGACCCATCCCACGCCCCGAAGCCTCACGGTTCGGGGCGTGACTCATGTCCGGGGGGTGCGATGACCACCACCACCGGCACCGTCGCCCAACGCTGCGAAGCCGAATGCCGGCAACGCATGGCCGAACGCGCCAACACTGACCTCACCTGGCAAACCCGGAGCGAACGCGACGACATGGCCGCCGCCGTCTGCGTACTACTCGACCAGTTCAACCTACTCACACTCGGCCGGTAACACGTGACCATGCGCGTCTGCTCAACCCCCGGATGCCCAGCCCTACAGCCCGAGGCCCGATGCCCCGAACACAGACGCCAACGTGAACGCGAACGCGGAACATCCAGTGCTCGAGGCTACGGTGCCGAACACCAGGCTGCCCGCGCTGAGTGGGTTACCCTCATAGCAACAGGCAACGTCAAGTGCTGGCGATGCCACCAGTACATCCCCGCAGGCCCCTTCGACCTAGGCCACGACGACACCGACCGACGTCGATACCGAGGCCCTGAGCACGTGCGCTGCAACCGAGCCACAGCCGGACGCATATAGCATGAGGCGCATAATTCCTGAGCTGACACCCAGGGGGGTGGGGCAAACACCCCCTGGCCTCTAGACCGCGGGTAAGGTGCCTCGCAGTTTTGACCTCTGGAATCTGCCCGGGCGCCAGCCCCTTACAGTCCCTTACGTCACCAGACGCATAATCCAGGAGGCCGATCGTGACCACTCCGACTGGCTTAGGCCCCGGTGGGCGCGCCCTCTGGAAGGCCATCGACGACGCCCACGACCTCGACGCCATGCAGCGCGTCCAGCGTGAGGTGGCGTGCCGGGCGAAGGATCGTTGCGACAGGCTTGACGGACTGCTCCGGGACGACGTTGATTCTTGGGACTCGGCCCTCTCTCAGGCGAACGCGACCGCGAACCTGATGAAGCAGCTTCTTGCTGCTTTGCGTCTGCCTGATGAGGCGACGGGTAGGAAGCCGCAGTACCGGGGTCCTCGTGGTGCTCATGCGCCGAAGGTGGCGGGCGGCAAGGTGTCTAGCCTTGACAGGGCTCGAGCCGCTAAGACTTCCTGATGGTCTGGTCTGGCCCGTTGTTTGAGGGCCATGTGTGTTCGCTGGGTTACGTGGTGGTGGACTTCATTCTTGAGAACTGCTGTTACGGGCCTGGCGACTTGCAGGGCGACTTCCCGGTGGTCATCGACGATGAGATGTTTGAGTTCATTGTTGAGGTGTACCGGATCAACCCGGAGACGGGGCGGAAGGCTTACGACGAGGCGGTCCTGTCTCGCCCTAAGGGGCGGGCGAAGACGGAGATTGCTGGGTGGCTGGTCGTGGCTGAGGCGTTTGGGCCTGTCCGGTTTGCTGGTTGGGACGAGGAGGGGCAGCCGTCCGGGAAGCCGGTCACGTCGCCGCTTATCAAGTGTTTGGCCACCGAGGAGTCGCAGGCTACTGCCGCGTTCTCGGTGGTGACGTACATCGTCAACGATTGGGGCAAGGAGAACCGCCCTGGTATCTACGGCGCGGTCACGGGTGCCCGTCAGTATCAGTCGGCGACGGCGCTGTATCTGCCTCACGGCGGTGAGATTCGTGCGTGTTCGTCGGGTTCGGCGTCTAAGGATGGCGGCAAGGAGACGTTCGTGGTTGCGGACGAGTCGCACTTGTATGTGTTGCGGGAGCTGAAGTCGATGTACGCGACGGTTCGCCGCAACCTGGGGAAGCGGAAGCTTGCTGAACCGTGGATGTTGCAGACGTCGACGGCCTACCGCCCTGGTGAGCAGTCGATCTTTGAGGAGACGTTGACGTCGTGGCGCAAACACGAACTGTCGGCGTCGGTGTACGTCAACCACCGTGAGGCGAAGGGCCGGATCGACCTTGAGGATGCGGCCCACACGTTGCGCCAGTTGCGCTACGTGTACGGGGCGGCGTCTGAGTGGATGGACCTTGACCGGATATATCGGGAGATGCGGGACCCTCGGTCGTGTCCTGACGCGGAGACGGCGGCCCGGTATTTCTTGAATCGTTCGATGAGTGGTCGCGACGCCTGGATCGCGAAGGATGTTCACGAGCGGCAGGCGAAGGCCGATGTGGTGGCGATGGGCGAGTCGATTGCCCTCGGCTTTGATGGGTCCCTGAACGACGACACAACGGTCTTGCGTGGGTGTCGTATGTCGGATGGGTTCCTGTTTCGTATTGGCGTATGGGCGAAGCCTGAGGGGCCGGCGGGGATTGGGTGGGAGGTTCCGCGCCTTGAGGTTCTCGCTGCTGTTCGGGAAGCGTTTGGCCGCTATGACGTGACCCGCATGTACGCCGATCCGCACGAGTGGCGCAGCGACATTGAGGTGCTGGCCGCCGAGTTCGGGGAGACCAGGGTCATCCCGTGGTCGACGAATAAGCATGTGGCGATGGCCGCCGCCCTGGACCGGCTCCACACGGGGTTCATGGTTGGTGAGGTTTGGCACGACGACGACCCGGTGGCCGCAGAGCACTACGGCAACGTCTACGTCGCACGGCGGGGGCAACTGCGGCTGGTCCGCAAGGAGTACCCGAACAGTCCCCGCAAGATCGACACCGTAGTCGGTGACGCGCTCGCGCTTGAGGCTCGCGCCGACGCCATCGCCGCGGGTTGGCCTGAACTTGTTGCTGCCGCAACGTACTTTCGACTGCCAAGGTGACCCGAAGGAGGGACTGTGGCTCTCACGCCCCCCGAGATCGCGCTCATCGACTCTCTAAAACTTGACCTCGACACACGCTCAATGGACGACGAGTTGCTGCTGCGCTACTACAAGGGGCGTCAACGCGTTGAGCAGTTGGGCATGGCGATTCCGCCTGCGATGCGGCGATTCCTGGTCATCACTAACTGGTGTCGCACGGTCGTTGACACGATCAACGACCGGCAGCAGGTCCGCTCCCTGATCCTGCCCGGCGAGGAGACTGCCGACCCGCAGCTCCGGGCCGTGTGGGACGCCAACGACCTAACCGCTCACCTGGCCATGTTCAACCGTGACCGGATGATCTATGGTCGCGGGTTCATGTCCGTGGGCGCCAATGAGATTAACCCGGATCTTCCGTTTGTGCGGGTGGAGTCGCCGCGGGAGATGATCGCGCAGATCGACAGGCGCCGGGAGGTTGTCACTGCTGCCGCGCGGTTCTATGGCAACACGAAACTTAGCGGCGGTCCTACGAAGGTCACGCTGTATATGCCGGATTCGACGGTCTGGGTTGAGCGAAGCGACGACGGCCGCTGGTACGAGGTCGACCGTGACCAGCACAACTTTGGTGTCGTCCCGGTCGTCATGCACCTTAACCGACGCATGTCGGGGGGGTGGACGGGTGAGTCGCAGATGACCGACGTCATCCCGCATGTTGACGCGGCCGCTCGAGCTCTCACCAATCTGCAGTTTGCTCAGGAGGCGCACGGTATCCCGCGGATGTGGATGGCTGGCGTAGCCAAAGGCGACTTTATTGACGGCGACGGCAAACCGATCCCTCAGTTTGAGGCTTACTTTGACGCCATCCACACGATCACCAACCCTGCGGGCAAGGTGGGTCAGCTTGACGCGGCCGACCTGAAGAACTTTGAGACCTCACTGAACATCTACGGTGCTCAGGCGGCGGTAGCGACCGGGTTCCCGCTGAGGAAGTTTGGTATCTCGTCGGTTAACCCTCCGACCGAGGGCTCAATCCGGGCTGAAGAGACTGACATGGTCCGGTCGGTTGAGTCGCAGAACGCTGAGGTTGGGATGTCGTTGGGTTGGGTTGGGGCACTTGCGCTCCGGTTTATCAGGGGCCGCCCGGTTGAGGGAAACCGGGTTCGTGTTGACTGGTTCGACCCAGCGACTCCGACAATCTCGCAGCGTGAGGACGCGCTGGCGAAGCGTCGCGCGGCTGGTGCTCTGTCTCTTGAGGGGTACTGGGACGAGTTGGGTTGGTCCGAGCCCCGCAAGGCTAAGGAGCGGGCGTACTTGGCTGCTGAGGCCCTTGACCCGGTGACGGCGGCGATCGTGAACGGTGTAAACCGTGACGCTGCGCTCGGCGGATAGGCACTACCGTCTCTCGTCCCTGATCGCGGCCCGGGCCGCCCGTGAGGCGCGTAGGGCGCGTCCTCGAGGCGGGTTAGCGGTGGCCCGCGTGGTTGCTAGCCACCAGGTCGCGCAGGCTGTCACGTCACAGAGGGCGGTCGCTGAGATGTTGGCGGAGCAGGACATTGCTTCGGAGGCTGAGGCGTTCCTGGTCTCAACAGCGTTCACGACTGAGGCTGAGTCGTTTATGCGGATGTATGAGTCTGCGGGGGCAGGTGGCGCGGATCGTCTGGTGGCGTCGCTGGTGCAGGACGCGGGCAGGGCGGCCGAGTCGGTTGCGGTGACGGTTCGCCCCAACGTGGGATACGCCCGGCATCTTTCGCCCCCGTCGTGTTCGCGGTGCGCGGTCCTCGCGGGCCGGATCTACCGGTACTCGCAGGGTTTCCAGCGTCATCCTGGTTGCGACTGCACCATGTCGGCTGTTGCGGACGGTGACATCACGCAGGCGGTGGACCCGTTGGAGATGCTCAAGGCGGGACAACTGACTGGCCTGTCGAAAGCTGATGCTCGAGCTTTGGCTGACGGCGCCGACTTTGGGCAGGTCGTGAACGTCCGCCGCCTGAAGGCTGGGCTCACCGAGTCGGGTCGGGTGCTGTCCCGTCGTGGCCGTCCGACACCTGAAGCCATCTACGCCCGCACGAGCAGCCGCGACGAAGCTGTCGCCGCGCTCGCCAAAGCCGGTTACATCATCTAATTCTTCCCGACGACGCGAGGTCGTTGGGCCGTCTCCGCGATGGAGGAAAACCATGTCCGATCCCACTGATGCCACCAAGGATGCAACGGCAGCCGCGACGGCTACCGATGCGACCACCCACGACAAGGTCGACGACAGGCCGTTGGGCGAGAACGGTGAGAAGGCGTTGCGGTCTGAGCGTGAGGCGCGGGCGGCGGCCGAGAGGTCAACGGCGGCACTCCAGAAGCAGCTCGACGACATCAACGCCGCCAACCTCACCGAGCTCGAGAAGGCCCAGAAGTCGGCTTCGGACGCTCGTGCCGATGCCGACGCAGCCACCTCGGAGGCGTTGCGTCTCCGTGTCGCGGCGAAGCATGGGATCAACGACGCGGACGCCGACCTGTTCCTCACCGGCTCCGACCTCGAAACCGTGGAACGGCAGGCGACGGCTCTGGCCGCACGGTCATCGAACGGCCCTAAGCCTGACCTCAGTCAGGGCGCTAAGGGCACCACCTCCTCCGGTTCCCCGGAGCAGGACTTCGCAAACTTCCTCGGCGCTCAGATGAGCGGCCGGGGCTAACTGACCAAGGAGTCAGATCATGGCCGCACCAACCAGCCTGTCCGCAGTCAACAGCCAGCTCATGCCGGCGACCATCACCGGCCCCATCTTCGACCAGGCCGTCACACTGTCGGCGGTGATGAGTCTTGCGCGGCGTGTGCCGCTGTCGATGACCGCGCAGACCGCGATCCCCGTGTCGATGGACGTCCCGATGGCGGGGTGGGTCAACGAGGGTGGTGTGAAGCCGGTTGGTAACGGTCAGACCGGGCTGAAGGTGATGGCGGGTAAGAAGGTTGCGCTGCTGGTCCCGGTGTCGGAGGAGATCGCGAGGAGCAACGCTGGCGGCCTGTACGACCAGTTGCAGCAGGACCTTCCGACCGCGATCGCGCGTGCGTTCGACTACGCCGCGATTCACGGTCTTGACCTCCGCACCGGTGCCGCTGGCCCGTTCCCCGACTTCCTGAAGAAGGGTGTCGCCTCGATCGAGCTGGGCACCGCCACGCAGGCAAACGGTGGGATGTTCAACGACCTGGTGCAGGGTGAGAAGCGGGTCACGGATGCCGGGTTCGACTTCTCCGGTTTCGCTGCTGACCCGCGTCTGAAGCCGACCCTGAAGTTGACGACCGACACGCAGGGTCGTCCGCTGTGGGTTGACTCCCCCACCGATGGGCGGATCGCGGGCAACCTGATCAGCTACCCGGCGTACTACAGCCGTGGTGTGTCTGGTGACTACCGTCGCCACGGTGGCCGCGTGCAGATCGTGACGTTGGTGGGTACCCCGACGGGTGGCACGTTCACGGTTTCCTACGGTGGCAACACCACTGCGGGGATCGCGTTCAACGCTGCCGCTGGCACGGTGCAGACCGCTGTGCGGCTCCTGCCCGGTCTGGGTGTCGCGACCGTTGCTGGTACGGCGCCTGGCCCGTTCACGTTCACCCTGAACCTTGTCGGTGGTGCGTCTGGTCCGCTGAGCGTCAACCAGGCCGGGCTGACTGGTGGCACGGCGGCCGCGTCGCAGGCCACCATCACGGAGTCTCCGACGCAGGACACCAAGCTCCGCGCCATCGGTGGGGACTTCTCGCAGTGCGCCTACGGCGTCGGTATGGACATCACGATCAAGGTGTCCGACTCCGCGGCCTACGTCGACGAAGCGGGTGTGACGCACTCCGCGTTCCAGGAGAACCTCGTCCTCCTGCTCGTGGAGGCCTACTACGGTTTCGTGAAGTCTGACGCACCTGACGCCTTCGTGGCGTACACGGACCTCATCTGATAGTCAGCCTCGTTAAGGGAAGGGAGGTGGGGTGTCGTGGCGGTAGCAACCTACGAGGATGTGGGGGTGGCCCTCGGGCGCCCCATCTCCAGCAACGCGGAACAGGAGCAGATCAACTACTGGTTGGGCGGCGTGGAGCTCCTCATCATGACCCGGCTAGGTTCTTTGGCTCTGCTGAACCAGGCTGTTCTGCGTTACGTGGAGACTGAGGCGGTTGTCGCGAAGGTCAGGCGCAGCGGCACGGCGGAGTCAAGCATCACGGTCGCCGTTGACGACGGGTCCGTTACCCGTCGTTACGAGAACGCGGTGTCGTCAAGCGACATCTCGGAGGAGTGGTGGAACCTGCTCGACCCGGACTCCAGCACGGGTACCGCGTCCATTCGGCCCGGGTTTGAGCCTGACTTTGCACAGTGGTCGGTCAGCACACCGCCCGCCTACGACCCCGGGTGGGACGCGTTCCGATGAGTTTGCAGGCAGCTATCGAGGCGGAGTTGCCGTTCCTCCGCAGCCAGGCTGAGTCCCGAATGTTCGACACGTTCAACATCTCCTACCCCACCGGTGCGGTCACCACTGACGCGTCCGGTACGGAGACCCGCTCCTTGGTTGCGGAGTTCGCCACGGTCGGGCGGGTGAGGACGGGTATGTCGGTCCGTGGTCAGGAGGTCGGCGGTCGTACCGCTGCTCTCACATCCCGCGAGCTCCACATCCCGGTCACCAGTCCCGTAGTGCGTCCCGGTGCGGTCGCTGTGTGTACTGCGGTGCATGTGACGTCGGACCCGACGCTGCTCGGGGCGCGTCTGTCCATTGCGGGTGCGGCGCCCGGGTCTCAGACCACGGCACGGCGGTTGCAGGTTGAGGAGGTCGTGTCGTGAACGGTGACGTGTCCGAGATCCTGGCTTTGGCTGCGGACTTGTCCTTGGTTGGCCCGAAGATGGTCAAGCCTGTCCTTGGTGTGCTTGACGAGATGGGCAACGCGACCGCGTTGGCGTGGCGCGGTATCGCTGAGGTGTCCTCGGGTGAAACGGGGCGCCTGTACCCGCCGACGATTGACCACACGGCCCGTGGCACGTTCGGCGGGAACCTGGAGGTTGAGATCGGGCCCAACGCCGCACTCGGGGCATCTGCCCGCGCTGGCCGCGGGTACGAGTTCGGGTCGGTCAACCAGCCACCCCACCTTGACGGGTTGAAAGCCACCACGGCCGCCGAACCGCGGGTCGGGAAAGCTTTGGACTCGGCGATCGGGTTCCTGATCCCGTGAGGGTCCACCAAGACGCCGCGGTCGCCCGCCTGAAGGCTGTTGCGGTCACCGACCGCGTGTACGCCCCGAACGCTGTCCCCGTGTCGCCGGTGACCCCGTACTACGTCCTGACGTGCGACACGGGCGCCGCTGGCGCATACCGGACGGGCGGGCGGACCACGACGCAACGGTTCACGGTGGCGGTGCAGTGCATGGGGAAGACCTACGGGGAAGCCACCGACGGGCTTGAGCGGACCGACGCCGCGTTCGAGGCCTACACCCTGACCGTGCCAGGTTTCGACTGCACCATCGCGCGGCGTCAGGTTGCTGCGTCGCCGTACCGCGACCCCGACGGCGGGTCCCTACTTGTGGGACTCCACGCCTACGCGTTCATGTCGTCACCGGCCTGACATACCCAACCAACCAGCAGGACCGACTGACAGGAGTGACCATGCCCGACTATCTGCGCGTGTACGACGAGGGAGCTAAGCGGCACTTCTCTGCCGTGGTCGGCTCCACTGACGCCGAGACCCTGAAGGTCACCGACGACGCCCTCGGCGACTACCGGGCCCCGACCGACCAGCACGACAACCCGCTTGACGTCTACGGCAACCCGGTGAAGAAGTCCGCGGCTGCGACCACCAAGAAGGAGACCAGCTGATGCCCGCTCCACTGACCCCCGTAGGTTCCAAGGTCCTCGCACGTTCGCGGCTGGTGTTCCTGCCTGCCGGCGCGAGCCTCACCGCCCCGTCGCTGGCGATCCTGAACGGTGCGACCGCCCTCGACATCACGAACATTGCCTACTCGGATTCGGGCATGTACTCGAACAACATCAACAAGGGTGCGGCCCCGCGTCGGCTGGGACAGTCGAAGGTGCAGGAGTCGTTCAACCCTTCTCAGGAGGCGTGGGGTGACCTGAAGTACATGATCGACCCGCAGTCCGCTGCCTTGTCTGACGGGAGGAAGGCGTTTGAGAAGTTCCCGGAGGGCACCGTGGGTGTCTTCTACTGGCGCCCCGGGATCTCCTCGGACACCGACCTCGCGATCGGGCAGTTCGTGATCCCGACCCCGATCACCCTCGGTCCCCGCGCGGTCGTGTCGTCGTCGGAGGACGACGCTGCGGAGTTCGCGGTGACGCAGGGCGTCATCGTGATCTCGCCCGGTCAGGCCCCGCTTGTCGCGATTGTTGCCTGACCCAGTACGACGGGCGTCGCGCCGGGCTGACGCGGCGTCCGTCTTCAGCCCACCTCAGCCCTAGGAGAGTCATGGCACACGTACAGATCCACCTCTCGGCGGCCAAGCCGAAGGACGCAAGGGTGATGGTGGACGGCATTGACATCACGAGAAGCGTGATGGCTGAAGGTTTCGCCGTCACGATTGAAAGTGAGCTCGGTCGGGCCTCAACTGTGAGCATGGTGGTCGCAGCGGACACTCTTGACGTGGACCTGCCCGACGCCGTACTCCAGGCAATGCGCGCAAGCGAGAGTGCGGCATGAAGCCACGCCAGCCACGCCAGCAGGTTGTCACCATCCACACCGGGGACTACCTCGACCAGCTCGAGCACCTACGCCGCCGTCACC
>JAJAYM010000164.1 GCA_027117675.1 Actinomycetes bacterium
ATGATCGAGGACGCCAGACGATCGTCGGTCGAGGAGATCAGAGCTGGCGAGGAGCATCGGGCCTTCTACCAACTGCCGGTCCGCCAGAAATTCGTCGTGATGCTGGGCGGTCCGACCATGAACCTGTTCTTGGCGGCGCTGCTGTACACCGTCGCCCTGGTGGTTCTTGGCGTGCCCACGCTGACGACCACCGTTGACACGGTGGCTCCTTGTGTTCCCAGCGATGTCCAGGCTGAGTGCACCGAGGCTGATGCGGAGAGCCCTGCGTCCGCGGCAGGTGTCGAGGAAGGCGATGTGGTCGTTGCCGTCGACGGCGTCGCCTACAGCGACTGGCTCGACCTCGTCGACGTCGTCCGGACGCGGCCGGGTGAAGAGATCGTGCTCACAGTCGACCGGGACGGATCGACACTCGACCTGCCTGTCACGATCGGCAGCACCCAGGTGCCCGACCCGGACGACCCGACCGAGGCGGTCACGGCCGGCTTCATCGGCCTCAGCCCATCGATCGAGCAGCAGCAGTCGTCGATTGTGGCCGTTCCCGAACGGATGTGGGAGTTCGTCTTTCGGTCAGGTCAAGCGATCGTGTCGATCCCCAGCAAGATGGTCGGGGTCTGGCAGGCGGCCTTCGGTAACGAGGAACGAGATCCCACTGGCCCGGTCAGCGTCGTCGGTGTCGGCCGGTTCAGCGTCGCGGTGGCCGAAGACCAGGCAACGGTGAGCTGGAAGGTCGCCAACTGGCTCACCTTGCTGGCGGCCCTGAACATGGCGCTCTTCTTCTTCAACTTGATTCCCTTGCTTCCCCTCGATGGCGGCCATGTCGCCGGGGCCCTCTACGAGGGCGCGAGGAGGAAGATTGCTCGGGTGCGCGGCCGCCCCGATCCGGGCCCGGTCGACGTCGCCAAGATGCTCCCGGTCGCCTACACCGTTGCGTTCCTCCTGATCGGGATGTCAGTGCTCTTGATCTACGCAGACATCGTGAACCCGATCTCACTGAGCTGACTCTCGCTGCTCCGATTCACGCTAATCCGGCCGCGGCTCGGCAGCTGGCCGCACCTCCGCGGGCCCGAGCCGGGAGTTCGGGGGATACTAAAGGCCATGACCATCGCCCTCGGCGTACCGACCCCGCCCCCGAAGCCGCTTGCAGCTCGGCGGCCGACCCGGCAGATCCTGCTGCGCCACCCGACGCACCCGGTACCGGTTGGTGGGGATGCCCCGATCTCGGTTCAGTCCATGACGACGACAGTGACGGCCGACATCAACGCCACCCTGCAGCAGATCGCCGAGCTCACGGCGTCCGGCTGCCAGGTCGTCCGGGTGGCCTGCCCCAGCCAGGACGACGCCGATGCGCTCGCAACGATCGCCAAGAAATCACAGATTCCAGTGATCGCCGACATTCACTTCCAGCCGCGCTATGTCTTCGCTGCGATCGACGCCGGATGCGCTGGCGTCCGGGTGAACCCAGGGAACATCAAGCAGTTCGACGACAAGGTCGGCGAGATCGCCAAGGCTGCCGGCGCAGCAGAGGTCCCGATCCGGATCGGGGTGAACGCTGGCTCGCTCGATCCCCGGCTGCTCGCCAAGTACGGCAAGGCAACGCCGGAGGCACTCGTGGAGTCTGCACTTTGGGAGTGCTCACTCTTCGAAGAGCACGGCTTCCAGGAGATAAAAATCTCGGTGAAGCACCATGACCCGGTCGTCATGGTGGCGGCGTACCGCCAACTGTCTGAGCAGTGTGACTACCCGCTGCACCTCGGCGTCACCGAGGCTGGCCCGACCTTTCAGGGAACCGTGAAGTCGGCGGTAGCTTTTGGGGCCCTGCTCTCCGAGGGAATCGGCGACACCATTCGTGTCTCGCTCTCGGCTCCACCGGTCGAGGAGGTCAAGGTCGGCATCGCGATCCTGGAGTCGCTAGGGCTTCGTGAGCGTGGCCTGGAGATCGTCTCGGGCCCGAGCTGCGGCAGGGCGCAGGTCGACGTCTACACCCTGGCCGAGCAGGTGACGGCCGGACTTGAAGGGCTCAACGTTCCACTTCGGGTAGCGGTCATGGGGTGCGTCGTCAACGGGCCGGGAGAAGCTCGCGAGGCCGACCTCGGTGTCGCTTCCGGCAATGGCAAGGGGCAGATTTTCGTTCGAGGTGAGGTCGTCAAAACCGTCCCGGAAGCAGAGATCGTCGAGACGTTGATCGAGGAAGCCCTGCGGCTAGCAGAGGAGATGGGCGTCGACCCCGAGAGCGGGCAACAGGCTGAGGTCGTCGTCGGCTGACATGACCACGCACGCTGAACGACCCGCGCTCAAGGGGACCGTATCCGCCCTTCGGGTGCTCGGCGTCGCCGACCTGCCGGCAGCTGCCGCCTACCTCGCTGCCGACCCAGTCAGCAACGTCTTCGTCGCTTCTCGGATCGAGGGGGCGCTGGGTCACTCATGGCGGCTCGGCGGTGAGCTCTGGGGTTACGGTCAAGGTCGGAAGTGGAGTGGACTGTGCTACGCCGGTGCCAACTTGGTGCCCGACGCCGCCGACCCAGCAGCATTGGCGGCCTTCGCTGAGCGAGCCAGACGTCGCGGACGCCGTTGCTCCTCCATCGTGGGACCGCGCGACCAGGTGGTGTCGCTCTGGGGTGCGCTCGAGGAGTCATGGGGCCCAGCCCGTGAAGTGCGTGACAACCAGCCGGTGATGGCGATATCAGCCGATCCCGCTAGTGCAGGAGACCCTAAGGTGCGGCCGGTTCGTGAAGACGAGCTCGACCTCTTGTTGCCCGCCTGCATCGACATGTTCACCGAAGAGGTGGGTGTCTCGCCGGTCGCCTCCGGAGACGGCTCCCTGTACCGAGCGCGGGTTCGCGAGTTAGTACTCGCCGGGCGAGCGCTGGCGCGGATCGAGGACGGTCGGGTGCTGTTCAAGGCTGAGATCGGTTCGGTGTCGCCCCAGGCGTGTCAGGTGCAGGGTGTCTGGGTGCATCCAGAGCTCCGCGGTCAGGGTCTGGCCGCGCCGGGGATGGCCACTGTCGTGCGTTATGCGCGCAGCCGCTTTGCGCCGACGGTCAGCCTGTATGTCAACGACTTCAACGAACCCGCACGACGTGCGTATGAGCAGGTTGGGTTTGCGCGTCGCGGCACCTTCGCGACTGTGCTCTTCTGAACCAGCCCACATCAGTCAGGTGGGCCCTGCGGTCAGGTGGGCCCTGCAGTCGGGGCAGTCAGCGTGGGTGATCG
>JAJAYM010000165.1 GCA_027117675.1 Actinomycetes bacterium
CCGAAGGCGACCGACGCCACCACGGTGCTCCAAGGGCCGTTACGGAGGCGTTACGGGTGGCGACGAAAGTGTCCAGCCGGGCCAGGCATTCGCTCAAGGGCGCATTGTGGCCTACCGACGGGTAACATAGAAGTTACTGACCAGTAGCATCAGGAGGGCCGAGCCGTGGGCCACTACCAGGCAAACCTGCGCGACATCGAGTTCATGCTGTTCGAGGTCCTGCGACGCGACCAGATTCTGGGCGCGGGCCGGTACGACGAAGTGGACGCCGAAACGGCGCGCTCTCTGCTGCGGGAGGCCGAGCACCTCGCAACGACAACGCTCGCCGACGCCTTCGCGTCCGGCGATCGGACACCACCGGTCTTCGATCCGGCAACGAACAGCGTCACGATGCCGCAAGACTTCGCCAAGGCGTTCCACGCGTACACCGAAGGCGGTTGGCCCGACCTCGACCTCAACGAAGAGCTCGGCGGCTCCCTCGTTCCACCATCGCTGCGTTGGGCGATCGCCGAGATGGTCCTCGGCGCCAACCCCGCCATTCACATGTACTCAACCGGACCAGCGTTCGCTCGGCTCATCCACGATCTCGGAACCGACGAGCAGAAGCAGTGGGCACGCGTCTGGGCGCAAAAGCGGTGGGGCGCAACGATGGTGCTCACCGAACCGGACGCCGGCAGCGACGTCGGTGCTGGGCGCACCACCGCGTCCCAGCAGCCGGACGGCTCATGGCACATCTCGGGTGTGAAGAGGTTCATCACCTCCGGTGAACATGACATGACCGACAACATCATTCACCTGGTGCTGGCCCGCCCTGAGGGAGCCGGGCCTGGCACCAAGGGGCTCTCGCTCTTCATCGTGCCGAAGTTTCACGTCGACTGGGCGAGCGGTGAGCTGCTCGAACGCAACGGCGTCTACGCGACCAACATCGAACACAAGATGGGCCTGAAGGCCTCGGCAACGTGTGAGCTCACTTTCGGTGACCGTGAACCTGCGGTGGGATGGCTAGTAGGTGATGTGCACGACGGCATCGCGCAGATGTTCAAGGTGATCGAGTACGCGCGGATGCTGGTCGGCACCAAAGCAATCGCCACACTTTCTGCCGGATACCTCAACGCACTGGAGTACACCAAGGCCCGCGTACAAGGGCCCGACCTGACGCAGGCGTCCGACAAGGCCGCTCCGCGAGTCACGGTCATCAATCACCCTGATGTGCGCCGGTCACTGATGACGCAGAAGGCGTACAGCGAGGGGCTGCGTGCCCTGATGCTCTACGCCGCCTCGGTGCAAGATGCCGTGGAGGTGAAGGAGGCTGCCGGTGAGGACGCGTCCGTCGAACACGCGCTCAACGACCTTTTGCTGCCCATCGTCAAGGGGTACGGGTCCGAGAAGTCGTACGGATTGCTGGCGGAGTCGCTGCAGTGCTTCGGCGGATCCGGGTACCTGCAGGACTATCCCGTAGAGCAGTACATCCGGGACGCGAAGATCGACACCTTGTATGAGGGGACGACGGCGATCCAGGGCCTCGATCTCTTCTTCCGAAAGATGGTCAAGGACCAGTTCAGTGCGATCACCGCGCTAGGCAAAGAGATCGACGCCGTGGCCGTGAACAGAAGCAGTGGGTTGGCACGCGAACGACAGCTACTCGGTGACGCGCTGCAGGATGTGCAAGCGATGATCAGGGCGATGGCCGGCTTCGCGATGTCGTCTGGTGCGGATCCGTCGCAGGTCTACCGCGCCGGGCTCAACACGACGCGGCTGCTCTTCTGCGTCGGCGACGTCGTCGTGGCGTGGCTACTGCTGCGCCAGGCAACGGTCGCCAGGAGCGCGCTGGAAGGTGACGTGTCCGCGTCCGAACAAGCCTTCTACCGCGGCAAGATCGCTGCCGCTCAGTGGTTCTGCCGGCAGGTGCTGCCACATGTCAGCGCCGATCGCGTCGTCCTGGAAGCAACCGACCTCGACGTCATGCAGCTGGACGACTCCGCCTTCTGACCGCTCGTTCAGGTGCCCCTCGTCAACGTTGTGTGCGTTGAGTGGCCGTATAGGACCTGTCAACGCACACGGTGTTCTCCGGTCAGCGGGCGGCGAGCGGGAGCACCAGCGCGGACGCGCCGTCTGCGGAGACCTCGACCGGGACGCCCCAGTCTTGCTGATGCACGTGGCAGGCCGGGAACTCCGCGTCACCGTCGTCACAGGACGCCACCCGCGCGGACACGTGCAGCACGCCGGAGCCGGCTGCGTCCCCGATGCGAATCACGCGACGAAGCACGCCGCCAGAGCCAGCGCCGTCCTCGAGCAGGTTGGCCGGAGTCGATGACACGGCGACGTGGACGGCTGGCCCGTACCGATCGTCGAGCTTCTGGCCAGGGGGCGGCGTGAAGAGCACCTCGAGCGCCATCGTTCCGGGGCGTAGCGAAACGGCTGGTCGCTGCGACTGCATGTCGGATGCCTTCACGATGGTGGCTTCGGCCGGTAGCCGCACGCGGGTTAATCGGTGGGCGGCCGACTCGACGACGAGCAGCTCCTCTCCGAGTGCGATCAGTCCACTGGGTTCAGCGAGGTCGCCGGCGATGGTCGAGACCAGGCGTGTCTCGGGGTCGAAGCGGCGCACTGCTCCGTTGTAGGTGTCGGCGATGGCGATCGAACCGTCGGCCAGCACACAGCAGGCC
>JAJAYM010000166.1 GCA_027117675.1 Actinomycetes bacterium
ACTGCAAGCAGCGTGAGGAACGGCGCTGAGTTCAGACACGCTTGCCCTTACCTCGCGCCGTCCGCTCTGGATTACCCTGGGGGTTGCTACCGGGGTCCTCGTCATCGACCAGGTGACCAAGTGGTGGGTCCAGCGGGTGATGCCCGGCCGCGACCCGATCAACGTTGTGGGGGACTGGCTTCATATCACCTACACGCTGAACCCGGGGGCAGCCTTCAGCATGGGCGGAAGCTTCACCGTGGTCCTCACCGTAATCGCCATCACGGTGGCCGTGGTGATCATCCGGATGGCATCTCGCTTGGGGTCGAATGCATGGGCCGTGGCGCTCGGTGGGCTACTCGGCGGGGCCCTTGGCAACCTCAGCGATCGGCTTTTCCGTAGTCCTGGGCCGTTCCGCGGTTCAGTGGTCGACTGGATCGCCGTTCCTAACTGGCCGGTCTTCAACATCGCCGACAGCGCGATCTTCTGCGCGGCCATCCTGATGGTGTGGCTTTCGTTCCGGGGGATCGGTCTTGACGGATCGCGTCCTGGATCGACGGGCTAGCCTCACCAGGTGCCCGAAACCCGCAGCGTCGTCATCCCAGAAGGTTTGGAGGGCGAACGACTTGACGCCGCCATGGCGAGGTTGTTCGGGCTCTCCCGGACCAAAGCGGCCGACCTCATCGGTGCCGGTGCCGTGCTCGTCGAGGGCGTTCTGCCCATCAAAAGCGAGCGCGTTCACGCCGGGGTGATGCTTGAGGTGGAATTTCCGGACGCGGCTGCACCCATTGCGATCGATACCGAGCCGGTGCCGGGACTGCGCGTGCTCCACGACGATGACGACATCGTGGTCGTCGACAAGCCGGTGGGCGTCGCCGCGCACCCGAGTCCGGGGTGGACGGGCCCGACCGTCGTCGGGGGTCTGGCAGCTGCTGGCTATCGCGTCGCCACCAGCGGAGCGGCCGAGCGTCAGGGGGTTGTTCACCGCCTCGACGTCGGCACCAGCGGGGTGATGGTGGTCGCCAAGTCCGAACGCGGCTACAGCGTGCTGAAGACTGCGTTCAAGGAGCGAACGGTTGACAAGGTCTATCACGCCGTTGTCCAAGGTCACCCTGACCCGAGTAGGGGAACGGTCGACGCGCCCATCGGCCGTCACCCCAAGGACGATTGGCGCTGGGCGGTCACGGCCAACGGTAAAGAGAGCGTGACGCACTACGAAACTTTGGAAGCGTTCCGCGCGGCGAGCCTGCTCATCGTCCACTTAGAGACGGGGCGCACACACCAGATTCGGGTGCACTTGAGCGCATTGCGTCACCCGTGCGTCGGCGATCTGACTTATGGTGCGGATCCGACGCTCTCATCGCGGCTGGAGCTGACTCGACAGTGGCTGCACGCGCGTGAGCTCGGCTTTGCGCATCCGTCGTCGGGAGCACCGGTGCGATTCACCTCGCCGTACCCAGACGACCTTGAGCGCGCGCTCGAGGTGCTGCGCGAGGAGTAGTCCGGGCGGAGTGGTGGTCCGGGCGGAGTGGAAGTCCGGGAGGAGTGCGGCGAAAGAGTGGCGGTTAGCGCTCAGGTCGCCGGAGGATCACTGCCGCTCACGAACGGCGCAGGGTCTGCCACCGCTTCGGTGTACGCCCAGGGTTCGGTGGTAAAGGTTCGACCTACCGGGGTGGTCCACTTCAGGACCCCGTCGGTTCGGCACTCGACCTTCCATCCGGGGGAGTGTTTGAGGCGGTGGTGGTGACGACAGAGCGCCGCGAGGTTGGTTGCCTGCGTGGCGCCTTCCGGCCAAGCCACGGTGTGGTCAAGATCGGTGCCGGTCCGGGCTCCGACCGCGGAACGTCGACACCCTGGGAACCGGCAGGTGACATCGCGTGCTCTGACCGCCCGCTCCAGGCGAGGTGAGGGGCGGTACTGCGCCTCAGCGACGTCGAGCAAGGCTCCAGAGGTCGCGTCGGTCAGCAGACGGCGCCACGTGATTGCTGATCCACATCCTCCGGCTGCGAGGTCACGGGCTTCTGCTGCAGTAACTGGCCCGATCCCTGGGACGACTCCTGGCTCAGCCCCGGCGTCGATCAGAGTGTCGACCGGCACCATCACCTGCACGTGTACTTGTGGAGGGTCGGCGCGTCCGACGAGCAGATCGAACAAGGCGTCGGCACGTCGTTGGTCCATGGTGCGAAGGTCGTCGGCTCCGGCATCGTGGGCGATCGCGTTGGCCGTGTCGTAGATCTGACGGGCCTGAATGCTGGGGAGGAGGGCGGTGAGCTCACTGACGCCATCCGGAAGCGGTGTCAAGGAGATGCGACGATCGGCGGTGGCTCTCGACCTTCGAATCTCGGCTGCACCGGGATCGGCGGTGATCACCCGTCGCCCCAGCCAGGCTCGCAACTCGGTGGCGGTCCGACGTGCGGCGTATTCGGTAGCCGCCGCAGCGAGGCTGTCGGCGAAGACCTCGTCGACATCACGTAGGCCTTCGGTGATCACTGCGACCTTTCGCTCGTCGATCCGCCCCGTCGCCCAGGCCCGCATGATCGACGGAAGGGCCGCTGCTCCGATGGCAATCCCGTAGCGACGGGCGGCCACTCCCTTGGTGCAAATGAGTGTGACGCCGATCTCGTCGGCGACGAACTCGCTGCGTCACTGGCTGGTCCAGAGGGGTCGACCCTGTTGCTGCTCGTCGAGACGGTCAGCGTGGTCGGCGCGACGCCCCATCTCGGCCATCGCTGCGGCCTGTCGAGCCATCAACATCTGCCCGGCCTGCTCGCAGCACACGAGTTCTTCTCGCAAGACCTCATCGGTGATCGAACCAATATCCGATAGGTCCGCGAGCAGGCTGTGTACCTGCTGGGCGACGGTGGGGCCGGTTGAGTTCATGTATTGCACTCTGCCAACTGGGTCTGACAGGTCACTTCGTCTGCTTGGCGCCGTCCCCAGCGCTGAACGCGATTGGTCCTTTCGGCGAGTGCCCAGTCGTTCAACTGTCAGTGTGTGATCGGCTCAGTGTTTGATCGGCTCAGTGTTTGATCGGCTCAGTGTTTGATCGG
>JAJAYM010000167.1 GCA_027117675.1 Actinomycetes bacterium
ACCTCGCCCTCTTGCCTAGCCACCTTCAGCAGCTGCAAATGGAGAGCAATGGAAAGTCGGTGACGACTCACGGTGATGATGTGTCGTGGCTGACGTCACCTGTCCTGTGGGGGGCACCGGGCACCAACGGGCAGCAAGCGTTCTTCCAGCTCCTTCATCAGGGCACCAGCCTGATCCCCGTTGACTTCATTGGTGTCCATTCAATCGTCGGTGTCCATCGGGCCGACCTGCTTCAGGCCAACCTCCTCGCCCAAGCGGCAGCGCTGGCACTCGGTCAGCCGGCGTCCGCCCTGAGAGCAGCAGGCGTGGACCCAGCGCTGGTGCCCCACAAAGTGATGTCCGGCAACCGACCCAGCACCCTGATTTGGCTGCCCGACCTGAGCCCGCACAGTGTTGGCGCGCTCGTCTCCCTTTACGAGCACGCCACGGTGGTGGCCGGATTTGCATGGGGCATCAACCCCTTCGATCAATGGGGGGTCGAGCACGGCAAGCAGCTTGCCGGTGCACTGCTCCCGGCGGTTGCCGGAGGTTCAGTTCCTGGCGGCACAGACGCTGCTACCGCTGCTTCAATCGCTCATCTCCGCGACCGATGACGCCACATGTCGATCGCTACCCTGCCAGAGTCCTCAGCTGTCTTGGTTGGAGTTTCCGGGCTTCTCGGACGGCCGATCTGAAGGTTTCTCAGAGGGCTCGTCCGCTGGCTCCGGTCCCGGCTTCGGGGCACAGATGACTGTCGGTGCAGCATCGTAGGTCGTGAAGAGTGACTCTCGCCGCTCGACGTCACCCCCGCGCGACCACACCCGAGTCACGGTGATGTCGAACCCATCGACGCCCACCTGCTCAATGCATTCTTCGCCCTCGTCGTACACCGTGCCAGCAGGGCGCGGGTTCTCGCGCGGACCGAACTCAGCCTCGATGTCCCAGTACCTGGTGCTCCACATCGTGGTCGTCACCGACGAGTCCGTCAGCGTTGACGTGATGTATACGCCATTGGGCGTGTCGTTGCGAAACCGCAGATCGAGGTTGCCCCACGAGACGGTGGCCTCGAGCCCAGGAAGGTAGCGGGATATCCAGAAGCCGTGGGCCCGCTGCTCGACCCGCGTCATCCCAGCGAAGAATGCGGTGTTCCACATCGCTGTTGTGATGGTCGAGACGGCGCCGCCGTAGTCCTCAACAAGGCGGTTGCCCACGATGATGAAGCCCTTGACGAAACCGTTCTCCGGGGTGCGTTCTCCTACGACTCCGTTAAGGCTGAACGTCTCACCAGGTTCGAGCACCGTGCCATTGATCTCGTCTGCGGCCACCCCGATGTTCGTCACACGGTACTCGGCGTAGGGGAACTCCTGAGTGAATGTCGAGATCACCTCAGTGACCTCGAGATCCCTGGCTTCTGTGGTGGTGAGGTCAGGTTCGATGCGCTCCAGACTGAGCGACACCGATCGATCGTCGGCGGCCAACGCTTCGACCATCCCAGCGGCCAGCGAGTCGTCAGAGACACCGCGCCCATACTGCGACGGGACGATACGCGGTCGCCCTGACGTGACGTCGAAGGTCGCGTCTTCAGCAGGGTCACCAACTTCGGCGAGCGGCGAGGCGATTAAGGCACGCAGCAGCTCAGCGTCGACCGTTGCGCGCATACCTTCTTCGCGAGCATGGAAGGAGAGAACCGAGGCGATCTGCTGAGGTCTGACGGTGATGTTCTCACCCTCGATGGCGAGGGTTACCTGAGCCGAGATCGCCTCCTCTGCGTCAGTCGCAGCGACAACCGCCAACTCTTCTGCGGAGACAAACGGCACCACTGCCGTGACCGCGAGCTCCAAGGTTTCGTCTGCGCCCAGGTAGCCATCGGCGATAGAGGTAGCGGCCAACTCTCGATCGAGTTCCGCTCCAGAGCGGGGCTCGACCACCACAACCGATAGCCCGTCGTACTCGATGCGGGGCTGTCGAGCCGCATCGTCGACTCGACGAGCGATGGAGCGCACCATGCGATCGAGGCGCCGCTGGTCTACTTCGACGACGGGCTCGACTTCTTGGCCCCCGAGTTGCACCATGAGCGCCTGCGGAGTTGCCTCGCGCCGAGGAACCGATGCCACCGTGGCGTCTGCGTCGAACGACAGTCCAAGTCGTGCGGCGTTGTACGAGCGCTCCCGGCCAGCCACCTCGATCTGGATCGTCTCTGCGCGACCAGCCAACTCAAGTTTCAAAACCGAAACCGCCTCGGCGTCGGTCATCCCACCGATCGCGACTCCCGCGACACTCGTGCCACGCGGAATGCTGGGGCCGACCCACACGAAGGCACCGAGATAGGACAGCGTGAGAGCTGCAACAGCTACGGCGGCCACCACCGCCATGAGTCGCCGGCGACCGCCGTGCTCGGTTGACGAGGTCTGGGAATCGGCCTGGCTCACGCCAGGTCCTGCGGACACAGCAACCGATAGTTCCTTCGAAAGTACAGGAGTGGCTCACTGTGGGGCCCTGGTGCAACCTCAAGTTCGGCGACTTCACCGATCACGATGTCGTGATCACCAGCTGGATACATCTTGGTTGTGTGGCACTCCAGCGTTGCTAGTGCGCCGTCAATCCAGGCGACGCCCGACTGTTTCGAGCGGTGGTGAGCAGTTTGCTGAAGCTGGCCGGCTAAGGGGCGGCCCTTCGTTGCGAACCACCGGGAAGTCGACTCAGCATCTGCCGCGAGCACTGACACACCCCAGGTCTGACTCGAGGAAATGGCACCGTGAAAGCGGGAGTCGCGTTCAACGCACACCATGACGAGCAGTGGGTCGATTGACACCGACGCAAAGGCGTTGGCTGTCATGGCGTGATCATGCCCGTCGACCACACAGGTCACGACGGTGATGCCCGTAGCGAAACGGCTGACCGCCTCACGGAACTCGTCAGGGGTCGGGGACACCCACCGACCCTAACCCGGCGGACGGATCAGTGCGTTTGGGCTCCCGCATAGCGCGCGTTGGCCACCACGATGCCGGCCGGTGAGCTCACCAGGCGAAGGGTGTTGAGCGAGGTCTCACCGAAGGCGTTGGCCCTGGCGCTGGACAGTGCCAGCACTCCGACCATCCGGCCCCCGGCCTTGAGCGGCATCGACAAGAACGTTGCCATCTCACCCTCGTCCTCGGCCCCAAGATATCCCTCAGGGTCTGCCACTCGAGCTTGAAGGTCGCCAACCGCTACGTCTGTTCCGGTGCTGTCTGACGCGGCGTCCGCCAGAGCCTCGAAGAACTCGCTGTACTGCTGTTGGGCCGTCTCGCGGGCAACTCTGATGTACGTCGAGTGATCGTCGAGCATCAGCACTGAGGCGAGGTCGTAGTCGACGACTCGACTCAGGACATCGAGCACCTCGGCGATCGTTTCCTCGAAACCGTGGACGCCGGAGGCGATCTGCGTCACCTCAGCGGCGATCGACGACTCGAAGAGCTTGCGGTCGAG
>JAJAYM010000168.1 GCA_027117675.1 Actinomycetes bacterium
ACCTCTCCGTCCAGCAGCTCCAGCAACTTCCGCGGGGTGGCGCCGTTGCCGCTAGCAACGACCCGTGGATTCGCGGGCAGGGCTGCGAGGATACGGATCAGCTCGGAGCTGGTGACGGTGCGCATGCGGAACAGGGCTCCTGGATCGAGCAGTGCAGGGCCGCGACCTCAGGCGGCGGCGTCGACACTTCCCGTGGTCGGCTACTTCGGTGGCAAGTGCTTGGCCGCGAACACGGCGGCCTGGGTGCGGCGCTCGAGGCCGAGCTTGGACAGCAGGCTGGACACGTAGTTCTTGACAGTCTTCTCGGCGAGGAACATCCGCTCGCCGATCTGCCGGTTCGTCAGGCCCTCCCCGATGAGCTCAAGAGTACGCAGCTCTTGGTCGGTCAGCGGGGCGAGCGCGGAGTCTTGCGGGGGCCCCTGCCGCAGCCGGTCAAGGACCTGAGCGGTGACGGCAGGGTCCAGCAGAGATTGTCCGGCGGCAACCCGGCGCACGGCGTCGACAAGGTCGTTGCCTCGGATTTGCTTCAGGACATACCCCGCGGCGCCAGCCATGATCGCCGCGAACAGGGCTTCGTCATCGTCGTAAGACGTCAGGATGAGTACCGCGATCTCGGGGTTGCTTGACCGGATGTCTCGGCAGACATCAATTCCCGAGCCGTCGGGCAGCCGGGCGTCCAAGACTGCTACGTGCGGCCGGAGCGCCGGGATCCTGCGGGTCGCCTCCTGCGCGAGACCGGACTCGCCGACGACCTTGACGTCACCATCGGACTCAAGCAGATCCTTCAGGCCCCGCCGGACAACTTCGTGGTCGTCGAGGAGGAACACCCGGATAGGGCGGGAATCCTGAGGATCATGAGGCGTGCGAGCTTCGGAGGGCAGGGGCGCGTCGGCAGTGGTGTCCGTCATGGCATTAGGTGTACCGCACAGGTAGAGACGCCGCGCAATGGCCCTGCGTCACCGTGCACACGTGCGGCCCACCCGCTTCTCTCCACGCCCTGCCCCTGATGGCCGCTCGCCGCCGCGTCGGGGTGCAGATGGGGCCAAATGGCGCACCGATCAGGGTCGAACGGGCCTGCCAGCAGAGCGTTCGCACACCCCACAGTTGTTGACATGGCGCGTCGGAAGTCGCCTGACCACCTGCGCACGGGAGATGACTGAGATGACCAGCAGCAACGTCTACGAGACCATCGAGAACACGCCGGAGATCGTCGTCGGACTCGACGACAGCCCGGCTGGCCACGCAGCCCTGCGCTGGGCGGCGGAGCAGTCGCAGCTGACGGGACTGCCGCTCCGGATAGTGCACGCGTGGCAGATGACGGCGCTTGCCACGGCGGCGGTCACGCCCGAGGTCGGCGACTACCGGGAGGCGGCGGCGGCGGACGCTCGGGCCCGCGCGACCCGCTTGGTGCTGAACACGCTAGGCGGCCACGCCGCCAAGATCCGCTGGACGCTCAACATCGTCCAAGGAGCGCCAGCGCCGCTGCTCGTCACTCACTCAGCAGGCGCCCGGTTATTGGTGATCGGCACTCGAGAGCACACCGGTCTGCGCCGAGCCCTCGTCGGCTCAGTCAGCCACTACTGCCTCTCCCACGCGGCACCCCCGCTGGTCGCCGTGCCGGCGGCGGGCGACGAGACGCCGAGCCGACGCACCCTGGTGAATACATCCGCGCACAGCGGCCACAAGAACGACAGGAGTGAACAGACGTGAGCGCCACCACACCCCCGGGCCACCCCAGGCCCGACATCTTGCTCGGTCCGGCCGAGACCGAGACGCTGCTGCTGGCCGCAACCCGAGCGCCTTCCCTATACAACTCTCAGCCGTGGAGGTTCGCCGTCGGTCCGCGTCACGTCGAGCTGTACACGGACGCATCCCGACAGCTACGCAACGCCGACCCGACCGGCCGGTCGCTGCTGGTCTCCTGCGGCGCGGCCCTGTTCAAGCTGCGCGTCGCCACCGAGCACCTCGGCTTCCACCCCCGGGTCCGGGTACTGCCCGACGAGGCGGACCCGGCGTTAGTCGCGGTCACCGACGTGGGCCACCGGCGTCCGCATCCGGGCGGTCTCGCCGGTTACTACCCGTCGATAGCCGACAGGCGGACGAACCGCCAACCGTTCACTGCCCAGCTCATCCCGAGTTCAGCGCACTCGGCCCCCAGCCGACCGGGCCACATACGGCGTTCCGCGACCTGGGGCACGCCGCGGGTGTAGGACGACGCGACCACGCCGCGTTTGAGTCCGCCCCGACGATCGCCGTCCTGCTGACGGCACACGACGGTCCTGTCAACTGGGTTTAGGCTGGGCAGGCACTGGATCGGCTACTGCTGGCGCGACTCTCTCGGGCGTGTCGGCTTCGTTCCTCAACCAGCCCCTTGAGCAGGAAGACCTTCGGTGGCTTGTCCGCTCCCCGGTGACCGGCATCGGGCACTCGCAGATGATCCTGCGGCTCGGGTACGGCGAGCAGGTTCCGGCAACGCCACGGCGGCCCCTCACAGAGGTGATGTGCGATCCCCAGGCGCCGGGCTGAGGACACCCTCGACGCGCCTGCCGGTAACGACCGTCAGCGGTAGTCGCACGGCGACGTCATTCTCGCCCGGCGCGTACGGCGCCACGAGACCGTGGATGACCGCCTGCTGGACCGGGTCGCGGACGACCTCGGCCACCCCCGTGACGACAACGCTCCACCCTGTCCGCGCGGCAGGGTTGACATCGTCGACCTCGAACGCGAGAACGCCCCCATCGGCGGCCGATGCCAGACGCGTGTGGGCACTGGTTCGCATCACGACCGCATCACCGTGCACGGCGAAAGTAATCGGCGCGATCGCCGGAAGCGCCGCGACGCTGAACACCACCCGGCCCACCGTGGCAGAGCTCAGCAGCGCCACTGCATCGCTGATCGCCAACGAGGTCATGACCCGCTCTTCTTCAAGCACCGAACAACCGTGAGCGACTCCGCACTTCTGCAGTAGGGGCCAAAGCCCCTACTTTGTCGGTGCCAGGGGCTGCGGGGCTTGACCACGAGCTCCGAGTTCTGAGCTCCGGGCTCGACGCGGTCGGTTCACCCCCTGCATGGCGCGGGCTAAGCGTCCGCTTGGCCCAAGGTGACCGATCCAATGTCTCGCCTGCCTGGCTGACCTACACCGGACGCACCTCCGCCCTAAACGACGGACACTCAGCAAGGAAAGCCAGTGGCCCAATGAACACCATGGCCAACTACTGCTACCACCTACTCGAAGTCGAAGCCGTCCTCGCCCGCCAAGCCCTCGGCCCCAACCCGGGGCTTGGTTGCCTGCACACGGACAAGAAGGGCCGGCGGTCATCTCGTCCGAGGCTGCCCTCGGGTCAGCGGCGCGGTCTCAGCGGGTTCCCAGTCGCAGGCAGATAACGGCGACATCGTCCTGCAGGGGACCGCCGGCCGACGCCGCCGCGACGACGGTGTCGCAGACGGTCTGCGGATCTGCGTCGGCAAGCTGACTGCTCAGGCGTTGCAGCCGGTGCAGCCCTTGGTCGATGTCCTCGTCACGGCGCTCGACCAGACCATCGGTGTACCAG
>JAJAYM010000169.1 GCA_027117675.1 Actinomycetes bacterium
CGTCGGCCGCGATCGCATCGCGGCTTCCCTGCTCAATCACGGACCAGCGACGGCGTCGATCCTGGCCACGCGTTTGGGCATCAGCGCTACGGCTGTGCGGCGTCATCTGGACAGTCTGGCGGCCGACGGCTGGGTGCAGGGCACTGAGCGACCGCCCTACGGCCCTCAACCGGCTCGTGGCCGTGGGCGACCAGCTCGTACCTTCGCGCTGACGGCAGAGGGACGTTCGCAGTTCCCAGCCGAGTACGACGAGTTGGCGGCCGACGCCCTCGCGTTCGTCGAGCAGGTCGGAGGACCAGAAGCAGTTGCCGCGTTCGCCGAGTCGCGCGGGGTGGCGCTCGAAGCTCGGCTTCGTGCGCTCCTAGGTGATGACTGGCAAGGCGCGTCAGAAACTGACCAGGTTCGAGCGTTCGCATCCGCCCTGGGTGAACTTGGATTCGCCACCAGCATCGACCCAGCCCCGGCCGGCATCCAGGTCTGCCAACACCACTGTCCGGTCGCCCACGTCGCCGGTCAGTTTCCGCAGTTGTGCGAAGCAGAGACCGAAGCCTTTGCGCGGTTGCTCGGCCGACACGTGCAACGACTGGCGACCATTGCCCACGGTGACGGTGTCTGCACCACCGTCGTTCCGATTTCGATCAGCCGGAACCCCATGGTTCCACCCACGATGGAGAGGACCTCCGCATGAGCACCACCGCCCATCCCGAGCTCGACGGACTCGGCACCTACGAGTTCGGATGGCATGACAAAGACGACGCCGGGAGCACCGCGCAACGCGGACTCTCTGAAGCGGTTGTCCGCGACATCTCCGCGAAAAAGAGTGAGCCGGAGTGGATGCTCGACTATCGGCTCAAGGCGTTGCGGCTCTTCGGTAAGAAGCCCATGCCGACGTGGGGCTCTGACCTCACCGGGATCGACTTCGACAACATCAAGTACTTCGTTCGCTCGACTGAGAAGCAGGCGACGTCGTGGGAAGAGTTGCCTGAAGACATCAAGAACACGTACGACAAACTCGGCATCCCTGAGGCGGAGAAGCAGCGACTGGTTTCCGGAGTCGCTGCTCAGTACGAGTCGGAAGTCGTCTACCACGCGATCCGGGAAGACTTAGCAGAGCAAGGTGTCCTCTTCCTCGACACCGACACTGCGCTGAAAGAGCAGCCCGAACTCTTTCGCGAGTACTTCGGAACGATTATTCCTTCTGGTGACAACAAGTTCGCGGCCCTGAACAGCGCTGTGTGGTCCGGTGGGTCCTTCATCTACGTGCCCAAGGGTGTCAATGTCGAGATTCCCTTGCAGGCGTACTTCCGGATCAACACCGAGAACATGGGCCAGTTCGAGAGGACGCTGATCGTTGTCGACGAAGGCGCCTATGTTCACTATGTCGAGGGTTGTACCGCGCCGATTTACTCCAGCGACTCGCTGCACTCAGCTGTCGTTGAGATCATCGTCAAGAAGAACGCGCGCTGCCGGTACACGACCATCCAGAACTGGTCGAACAACGTCTACAACCTCGTTACCAAGCGCGCAGTGGCCCACGAGGGCGCAACCATGGAGTGGGTTGACGGAAACATTGGGTCCAAGGTGACGATGAAGTATCCGGCCGTCTGGCTGGTCGGTGAGCATGCGAAAGGTGAAACTCTTTCGGTGGCCTTCGCCGGCGAAGGGCAGCACCAGGATGCTGGGTCGAAGATGGTGCACGCAGCACCCAACACCTCATCCAACGTCATCTCCAAGTCAGTGGCTCGTGGCGGCGGTCGCACGTCGTACCGGGGTTTGGTGCAGATCAAGGAGGGGTGTCACGGCTCGAAGTCGACTGTGAAGTGCGATGCGCTGCTCGTCGATGACATCAGTCGGTCAGACACGTACCCCTATGCCGACATCCGCGAAGACGACGTCTCCATGGGGCATGAGGCCACCGTCACCAAACTCTCCGAGGACCAACTCTTCTACCTCATGAGCCGCGGGATGACCGAGGACGAGGCGATGGCGATGATCGTCCGCGGGTTCGTGGAGCCGATCGCGCGTGAACTGCCCATGGAGTATGCCCTTGAACTCAACCGGTTGATCGAGCTTCAGATGGAAGGGGCGGTGGGCTGACCGTGCCTTCGTTGTCCCAACAGTCTGGCACCCGGCCGGACGTTCCAGCTGTCGACCGCAGTGAACGGCTGCGTTCGACGAATCCCGCAGACTTTCTGGTCCCCACCGGGCGTGAGGAAGAGTGGCGGTTCACTCCGATGCGCCAGCTGCGTGACCTGCTCGTCGAAGACATTGACGGCGCCGCCGGCTCGGGCAGCGTCAGCGTCGATGTGAAGGCGCCCATTGATGTCAAGGTCGAGCGCGTGGCGCACCGCGGAGCACGTTCTGACCCCAGACTCGGAACCGTTGGAGTGCCGGCCGAACGTATTGCGGCGTTGGCCTTCGCAGCGGCAGAGAGCGCGACCGTTCTCACCGTGCCGCACGACACTCAGCTCACCGAGCCGGTCGTGGTGCGCGCACATGGAAATGGTGGAGCCGGGGCCGACTTCGGTGATGTGTTCTTGCAGATCGAGGCACTGTCGTCTGCCGTTGTTGTTCTCGATCACGTCGGCTCGGCTACCTACGCCGACAACCTCGAGATCCGGGTGGGCGACGGAGGACATCTCACGGTGGTCTCACTGCTCGACTGGGCCGTTGACGCCGTGCACTTGTCAGCGCACCACATCGAGGTGGGCCGTGACGCCAGGGTCGTGCACGTGGTCGTTTCGCTCGGAGGAGAGGTAGTCAGGGTCACTCCTGAGGTGACCTTTGCCGGGCCGGGTGGCGATGTCGAACTGCTCGGACTTTTTTTCACCGACCCAGACCAGCATCACGAACACCGGATCTTTGTTGACCACAGTGAGCCACACTGCCGCAGCAACGTGAACTACAAGGGTGCGTTGATCGGCGAGGGAGCACACTCGGTCTGGATCGGCGATGTTCTGATCAGGGCCGAAGCCGTGGGCACCGAAACCTATGAGATCAACCGCAACCTGTTGCTCTCCGATGGCCCCAGGGCTGACTCCGTCCCGAATCTGGAGATCGAGACGGGAAACGTCGCGAGCGCAGGTCACGCCAGTGTCACCGGACGGCTCGACGACGACCAGCTGTTCTACCTGATGGCACGCGGCATTCCCGAGCTGGAAGCTCGTCGCCTGGTGGTGACCGGCTTCTTCGCCGAGCTTCGGGACCGCATCGGGGTGCCCTTCGTGACCGAACGTCTCACCGCAGCCCTGGAGACTGAACTGAAGAGGGCTACCCAATCGTGACCGCTCAACATTTCGCGGCTGTTTGCGCCCTTACCGAGCTCGCCGATGGCGAGCCCCGCAAGGCTGTCGCCGACGGCACCACCATTGCCGTCGTGCTCACCGAGGGTGAGGTCTACGCGATCAACGACATCTGTTCTCACGGACAGGTGTCGCTGGCCGAGGGTGAGGTCGACGGCTGCGCCCTCGAGTGTTGGCTGCACGGCTCGCAGTTCGATCTC
>JAJAYM010000170.1 GCA_027117675.1 Actinomycetes bacterium
GCGAAGGTCGAGTCGTCGGCAAAGCCGAGTACTCGCTTGGGGGCCGCAACTTCGTCGGCGCCGAGAGCGGAGCCATGTGCGGCACCGGTGTTGGCCGCGTTCGGCGCCGGCCAGGCGATCTGCGTCCGCAGGCGGATGAAGGTGGGCCTGTCGACGTCGGCTCGAGCTGCGGACAGCGCGGCGTCGAGGGCGGCGACGTCAACGTCTCCATCTGGCGCGAGGTCGACCTCGAGGACGCCCCATCCGTACGCGCGGTAGCGGGCACAGACGTCCTCGGTGAAGGCGATCTGAGTGTCGTCCTCGATCGAGATGTGGTTGTCATCCCAGACCATCGTCAGGTTGCCGAGTCGCTGGGTTCCTGCCAGTGATGAGGCTTCAGCGCTGATCCCCTCCTGGATGTCGCCGTCGCTGGCAAAGACCCAGACGGTCCAATCGAAGGGGCTGCTGCCGGGAGAGGCATCGGGGTCGAGGAGGCCACGAACGCGTCGCTGCGCCAGCGCCATCCCGACGCCGTTGGCCACGCCCTGGCCAAGCGGTCCAGTGGTCGTCTCGACGCCGGCGGTGTGTCCCCACTCGGGGTGACCGGGCGTACGACTTCCCCACGTGCGGAGTGCTTGCAAGTCGTCGAGCTCGAGTCCGTATCCGGAGAGGTAGAGCTGAAGGTAGAGCGTCAGGCTGGAGTGCCCCATGGAGAGGATGAACCGGTCGCGTCCGATCCAGGTCGGATCGCTGGGGTCGTGGCGCAGATGGCGTTGGAAGAGGAGGTAGGCAGCCGGGGCCAGGCTCATGGCGGTGCCGGGGTGACCGTTGCCGACCTGCTCGACAGCGTCCATCGCCAAGATCCGGCAGGTGTCGACGGCTCGACGGTCGAGGGGCGTCCACATCGGGTCGTCCCGGGCGTGAGTCACAGCGTCATCCAAGGGGGCACTCGCGAGGGGAGAGTGTGGCCGGCAGCACGGGATGCGCCACCTGCTCACGCAGCCTACCGGGATACAGTGGAGTTCGATTTCGGGCCCAAATGCCGATCAGCGAACCGAGGTGGACGTGAGCGTCGTCGATGCCGGCTCATCGGTCGGCCCGGTTGGTGCACCAGCCACTCCCGGCGTCCGCGCGAACACCCGGTGGCTGGCCACCGTGCGGGTCTACATCGCTCTCACCAAGCCGCGGATTATCGAGTTGCTGCTCGTGACGACGGTACCCACGATGTTCCTAGCGGCCGGTGGTGTGCCGTCGCTCACGCTCGTCCTGGCCACGTTCGTCGGAGGCAGCCTCGCGGCCGGGTCGGCTAACAGTCTGAACTGCTTCGTCGACCGAGACATTGACGAGATCATGACCCGCACGGGTAACCGGCCGTTGGCCACCCACCAGGTCAGTCCTCGAGCGGCACTGGTCTTCGGGTTGGTGCTGGGTGCGGTCGCCATCGCAGTGATGTCGTCGGTCAACCTCCTGGCCACGGCACTGACGCTCTTCGCGATTGCCTTCTACGTCGTTGTCTACACCCTCGGGTTGAAGCGCCGCACGGCCTCCAACATTGTGTGGGGAGGAATCGCCGGATGCATGCCCGTCCTGATTGGCTGGGCAGCCGTCACCGGCAGCCTGGACTGGCCGGCGTGGATTCTCTTTGGGGTGGTTTTCTGGTGGACGCCCCCGCACTTTTGGGCGTTGGCTTTGAAGTTTCGCGATGACTATGCGGCGGCAGGAGTTCCGATGCTGCCCGTGGTCGCCGTGCCCCGCATCGTCGTTCGGCGCATGGTGGGCCATTCGGTGGCGATGGTGGGGGCGTCCTTGGTCCTCTGGCCAGTCGCGGGCATGTCCGTGGTCTACCTGGCCGTGGCCGTGGTGCTCGGTCTGATCTTTCTCGGCTCCGTCCTGGCCTTGCGGCGGAGGGTGCTATCTGGGTGCACGGAGGACGAGTGGCGTCCGATGCGACTGTTTCACTGGTCCATCACATACCTGACGCTGCTCTTTGTGATGGTCGGTCTCGATCCGCTTCTGCCTCCGCTCTGATCCTCGGCGACCCTAGCCACGGATCCCCTAGCCCCGAACCCGAGTGCTCAACGCCACCGCCAGCGTTGCGACCCACACCAGACACGCTCCGAACACGTGCAGAGCTACCAGCGGAACCGGGACGCCGGTGAAGTACTGCGCGTACCCGAGCAGGCCCTGGGCCAAACAGGCAGCAATGAGAGTGAGCCCGGCATGCACCGCCTGTTTGGGTGCGCCGCTGAGCCGGGCCCCCAACGTGTAGGCCAGTGCCAGTCCGAGGAAGACCAACACGACATCGGCGTGCAACCAACTGATCATCCGCACATCGAGGTCGAACCGGGCGATCACATCGGCGTCGCCAGAGTGCGGCCCTGATCCGGTGACGGCGGTTCCAAGGACCAGGACAACGATGCCGAACGCGACCAAGGCGTACGAGACCCAGCGCAACTCTGAACGAACGACGACCGTCACCGGATGGTCGTCGTGCTCGGCCGCCCGCCGATACAACAGGTAGGCGGCGGCGATCATCGCCATTGAGAGCAAGAAGTGTGCGGCGACCGTCGCGGGGTGCAGGTCGAGCAGCACCGTGATGCCGCCGAGCACCGCTTGCGCGACGATTCCGACGTTGACGGCCAACGCGAGCCAGACCAGTGGGCGACGCACGGAGCCACGGCTCCCGAGCGCTGTGACGGAGCTGAGGCGTCCGGCCAGCCACGGGCGCAGCACGACGACGAGAGCGGCAAGGGCGGCCGCGAGCACCGCGAAGGTCAGCAGCCGGTTGCCGAACTCGATGAACGCATGCAAACCCTCCGACTGCGTGCGCACAGGCACCAGCCGGTCGTCGGTGCACTCTGGCCACGTGGGACAGCCGAGCCCTGAACCGGTAAGCCGGACCAGCCCGCCGGTGACGACGATGCCGATCTCGGCAACGACGTTGGCCAGGAGAATCCGGCGCCCGACGGTGCCAACGGCGCGACTCGGCTGGTCGTGGCTCCGTTGGCCGTGAGCGGCCGGCAGGGCTGCTTCGGTGTCGATCGAGTCGGCGGCCATCAGATCACAACAATGAGGTCAGGTGGAGAGTTCGCCGCGGACCACCGAGTCGCGCGAGTGCACCGGGTCGCCGTCGAACGGTTCGAGGGAAACGTCGACAACGGTGAACCGGCGGAGGTCGAGCCCCGCGGGGATCGGGAAACGACCCGAGTCGTTGACGAGCGCGCCGAGGCCCACCATCTGGAAGGTCTCTGGGTCGATCAACCAGACCTCATGAAAACCGTCGCCCCCCGTCAACTGCGATACGTCGACGACCAGTTCCTTCCCCTCAGGCGTCGAGACGATCTCAGCTGCTCCGTCTCCTTGGTGATCGGGAAGCGCGGCCAGCGCGGTGCTGGCAACCACCACTGGCGCCGCCACGGGAGCCGGCTGTCGCCCAGAGTTGGTGAGTGCAACGCCTGTGGCGGTCACAGCTGCACCGCTGAGGACGCCGGCTACGGATGCCGCGACGAGCCAGTTCGTTGACCAGCGACGCCGAGCTGAAGCGATACCGGCCACCGAAGGCGGAGTCGCAGGTGTCACTGGTAGCACTGGGGCAGGTGTCGCCGTTGCGCTGTTTCCGGACAGCTCGAGCTCGTCGGCGATGGCGTCCCACACCCGGGTTGGAGCGACGCCGGGGACGTCGTCGACTGTTGCGGTGTGGGCTGCGGCCATCAGGTGAGTCCACTGGCTGAGCTCGGTTTGGCACTGATTGCATGCGGTCACATGACGGCTCATGGCCTCCGGAAGCTGGTCGCCCATTGCGTGCAAGGCGAGGAGGTCGCCAGGGGCGTGCATGTCAGACTGTGACACCGTCGACCTCCAACCGACTTCGTAGACGAATCAGGCTGCGCCTGATGTGGCTCTTGACCGTTCCCAGAGGCATCGAGAGATGGTCGGCGATCTGGTGATGGGTCAAGTCATCGAAGAACGCGAGTTCCATGATCTGGCGTTGGGGCTGGTCGAGTCTCGAGAGCTCATCGGCGATGAGCACTCGATTGGCAACCTTCTCCACACTCTCTTCCGACGCGGGGAGCACCTCGGATGCAGCGCCAGCGGCATCGATTCGACGCTGTTCGCGACTGCGTGACTCCCAATGGTCGGCGATTCGGCGTCTGGTGATGCCCAGCAACCAGGCCGGCAGCGCCCCCTGGTCGGGGGAGTAGCGGTGTCGGCCGCGCCACGCAGAGACGAAGACGGCTTGGGCGACGTCATCGGCGTCGTGCTGGCTACCCGTCGAGCGTGCTGCGATGGTGTGGATCAACGCCCCCCATCGACGGTAGGCCTCCTCCAGTGCCCACTCGCTACCGTCGGCGAAGGCAACGCCGACCGCGGCGTCGCTCGTCTCCGTTGTGGGCCAGGGCGTTTGGCCGTCCGGAGTGGTTGGCCAGGGATGGACACTCACGTGTGCAACCGTAGCGCGCTCCGCTCGTTGCAGGACATCGGATGGGTTCATTGCTGGACCGGAACCGCGATGGCGATGAGGTTGTCTTGATATCCGCCTTCGGCTGGGAGGAAGGCTCCTCCGCAGGTGATGAGCACGAGCTGGTGGGGGCCACCGCGCCGGAAGAGGGACGGCCGAAGCCCGTCTTTGTCGAGGCTGCGCAGCGTCACAACCCGGTAGCGATGCGTTGCTTCGTCTGAGCCGACAGTCACTACCGCACCGGGTTCGAGCTCGTCGAGTTCGAAGAGCGCACCGGGGCCTTCCGCTGCGGTGTCACGATGCCCGATGAGCACCGAGCTTCCGCTCCGGTCTCCGGGCCTGCTGCCGAACTCGTACCAACCGAGAACGTCACCATCGCGGGGGATCTCGGCATTTCCGGCCCTGGTCACCCCGGTCGCTACCACTGGTGCCGCCACGTCGATGGCGCCGATACGCACCGACGTCGGAGTAGCCAGCCGAGGCTGCCGTTCCGGTGGGCGAGTGGAGTTCTCAATGCGTGCAGGAAGGTCAGGTCGTGGCGCGCTGGTTGCGGCCTTGACGTTCGTGTCGAACTCGACCACCGACTCGGAGTCATCAACTATGGCCACCGCGCCCGAGGCGGAGACGGCCGTCACCGCGGCGACCAGGAGAACGGTCGCCGCGGTGACAGTGGAACGGTTGGCCATGATGGCTGCCTTGCTCTGGGCCGACTAGCGACGGACCAGTACGAGGCGCACGGCGGCTGCCGCGGCTACCAGAAAAGACACGACCAGTGCGCCGAGCAGCGCGGGGTTCGAGCCCGACGTCTCAGCTGCGAGCCCGACCTCACCGGCGTTTACCGAACCGGGCGCGGAGTGCAGTCCGTCAATCGTCTGTACCGCAACTGCGAACGAGTCGTCATCTAGCGACCCCCACGCGTACGCGATGGTGTTCACGCCCTCGGCGAGATCGACGTCTTCATTCCAGACGGCGGCACCGCCGCCAGCTGGCACGACCGCGACGTCATAGGAGTCGGCCGGAACGTCAGCCACCGCTTCGTCGCCATTGACGAGCCCAGGGGCGAGCACATCACCGTTGGCCTCGATGTCCACCTCCGGGGCGGCAGCGACGTGCCGGACTGTCACTCGGGCCTCGCCGGCCGCAACCGCGGAGATGTCGTTCTCGAACGGGGTGACGGTCGGGTCGCCCTTGGCGTCGAGGTTGGCGACGATCGTGTAGTTGCCGCCGGCCTCGACGGTGACGTCGGCCGGTCCGAGCAGGACGGTCTTCTTGTCGTCAGGATCGGTGATCTCGATTGAGTACGTGTCGGCCGGAAGGGCCAGCGGTCCGGCCACGTCGCCTGGCTTGAAGTCTTCGAGCGTCAGGTCGCCATTGACGTACACATCGACCGGCAGGTCGGGAATGCCGTGGAAGACCGACACCTGTGCGTCTTCGGCTGCCTGCGCAGCGGAAAGGGGGAAGAGTGCGAACGGCGCGGCTAGGGCAACGGCGGCAACTGTGCGATGGGTTCGTGATGGTGCCATGGGGACTCCCTCGTCAGTGACGGCGCCCGGTCGGCTGACCGCCTGATGTCCCTCTTTCGCTCGTAGACGTCCCCCCGGATGCACAACACGTGAACAAGTTTGCCGACCGCAACGCCTGCAGTCTTCAGTCCCAGCGGAACCACCGGCTGACAGCGCAGGCGCCCGCCACCAGCCACAGCACCAGCACGATGAGTAAGGAAGCCCGGACGGTGCCATTGATGGTGGCGATCCGCAGACTTTCGGCCAGCGCAGCCGATGGCAGCAGTTCAAGGTAGGGCTGCAGACCGGTCGGGGCCTTCGCGACCGGGACGACCACCCCAGCGCTGGCCAGGATCAAGTAGGCGAGGTTGGCGCCGGCCAGCGTCGCCTCGGCGCGGACGACGCCGGCCAGCAGGAGCGCCAGCGAGGCCAGTGCGGCGCTCCCCAAAAGCACCAAGGGAACGAGCCACAGGAGCCCAACCGGGTCCGGGCGCCAGCCGAGGGCCCATCCGAGGCCCCCCAGTGCGGTCACTTGAGCGGCCTCGACGGCCAGCACGGCGAGCGCTTTGCCCGTGAGCACGTCAAACCGGGTGAGCGGGGTGGTGCCGATTCTGCGAAGCACGCCGTACCGACGCTCGAAGCCGGTCTGGATCGCCAATGCCGTGAACGATGTCGAGAGTACGGCTAGCGCGACCATGCTCGGGACGACGATGCCGAGGCGATCAACGCGGCTGGACCCACCGACGTCGATGATGTCAGTGAGCGTGAGCACCAGAAGCAGGCCGACAGGCAAAACCACGGTGAGTACCAACTGTTCGCCGTTGCGCGCCAGCATGGTGAACTCAAGTCGGGCATGAGCGATCGCCCTCACCGCCGGTGGCGAGACTGAGGGGCGCGGCGTCACGTCGATGGTCATGGCCGCAGCTCATCTCCTGTCAGGTCGAGGAAAACGTCCTCGAGGGTGCGTTGCTCTGAGTTGATGCTGGTGGGCGAAACGCCGTTGTCTGCGCACCATGAGGAGAGCTGGGCAATCGCGTCCGTCAGGTGGGGGGGGGTCACGACGTAGGTGCCTGGCATCGTCTCGGCGACAGTGCTGGCCGTGGGCAGTCGCTCAAGGAGCATGCTGACGTCGAGCCCAGCGTCAGCTGTGAATCGCAGCGCCGACGATGCCGCCGCCGCGACCAGCTCGTGCGGCGGCCCGGCCGCGATCGCCCGCCCGTGATCGACGATCACGACCTGGTCAGCAAGCTGCTCGGCCTCTTCGAGGTAGTGCGTGGTGAGAATGACCGCGACGCCGGCCCTGCGGAGCGCGTCGATGAGGTCCCAGACCGCTCGCCGTGACTGGGGGTCGAGCCCAGCGGTGGGTTCGTCCAGAAACACCAGCTCAGGGCGGCCGACGATAGCCAGCGCCACACCGAGGCGTTGGCGCTGACCTCCGGAAAGCCTGCGGGTTGGAACCGAGGCCACCTCGCCCAGACCGAGGGCCTCGATCAGGTGTGCCGCCGAGTGTGCGTTTTGGTAGAGCGCAGCGGCATGCCGGAGGGCTTCGCGGGGGGTAACCGAC
>JAJAYM010000171.1 GCA_027117675.1 Actinomycetes bacterium
CGCTCAAGCCGCCGGGCTGGCTGGCGTTAGGCTTAGTGCGGGAGCAGGGGGACTCAAGAAGTTGGGGAGAACCATGTGGGATGCCGGGCAGGAGGAGGTCTCGAACCGCGTCATCACGATTCCGAACCTGCTATCCCTCCTGCGCCTGCTGCTCATCCCAGTTTTCATCTGGGTGGCGCTCGGTCCCGAAAACGACCTGTTGGCCTTCGGCTTGCTGGCCTTGACCTCCTTTACCGATTGGCTGGACGGGTTCATCGCGCGGCGGTTCCACATGGAGTCGCGCGTTGGCCAGTTGCTGGACCCGATCGCGGACCGGCTCTTCGTGACCAGCACGGTCATTGTTCTTGCAGTGCGCGAGATCGTCCCCTGGTGGCTGGTGATTGCGCTGCTGGCTCGCGACTCCGTCATGTTCGTGGTGCAGCTCTACGTGCACCGCAGGGGACACGAGCCGCTCCCAGTCCACTACGTCGGCAAAGCAGCCACCGCCTGTCTCCTCTACGGGATGCCCACGCTCTTCCTGACCACGGGAGGCGGCATCGTTGCCGACATCACCGCGCCGATCGCCTGGGCGTTTGTCATCTGGGGCACCGGGATTTACTGGTGGTCGGCGGTTCTCTATGCCGAGCAGGCGTCCGCGGTGAGCAAAGGGCGCCGGTTGGAGCCAAGCAGTTGACCTCGCGTACACCCGCTGAGCCTGACGCCTCCTTATCGCTCCTGCGGCGTCTAGTCGACGACGCCCTGGACCCTGGCTACCAGGAGGCGACTGATCGAGGCGACAGCGAGGGTGCCAACTGGCGTCACTCGATCGCGATCGGCCTGGCGATCGCGCTCACGGCCACGCTGGCAACGGCGGTCGTAATCCAAGTGCGGGTTGGCGCTCCCGATGAGGGACGAACCAGGGCCGAGCTCACTGACCGGGTGCAACTGGCCACGGCGTCGGTTGAAGCGATCGATTCCCAGCTAGATGATCTCAACCGCGACGCCGACGAGTTGCGCGAGACGGCCCTCGCTGGAACCGGGCCAGACCGAGCTCTCGCCGATGAGGTAGCCAGGTTGCAGGCGGAGGTGGGCGTCGCCGAAGTCGAGGGGCCTGGTGTGCGGGTCGTGATGGACGATGGTCCACCGGCGCCCGTGGGCAGCGCTGGGCCCGACCTAGCGCGGGTCCTTGATACCGACATCCAACTCGTGGTGAATGGTCTCTTCGCCGCTGGCGCTGCCGCCGTGGCCGTCAACGGGCAACGGATCACGGCGCTTTCACCTATTCGGTCTGCCGGCGACGCGGTGCTGGTGGGCTTCCGACCGTTGACCCCGCCCTACACGATCAGTGCCGTAGGTTCGGAGAGTCTGGCGACCGACTTTGAGTCTGGAAACGCCAGAAGCGTGCTGGGCAATCTTGAGGCGACGTACGGTATCGACGTCAGTGTCGTCGCCGAGGAGAATCTCGGGGTGCCCGGTAGCGGCGACCTCCAGGTGAGCTACGTGACGAAGGGGGATAGGTCGTGATCGCCCTGCTCGCGCTCGTTGTCGGGGTGGTGTTGGGGCTGCTTCTGCAGCCAACGATCCCGGCAGGCTTGCAGCCGTACTTGCCGATCGCGGTAGTCGCAGCCCTCGACGCGGTGTTCGGGGCCAGCCGGGCGGTCCTCGAGGGCATCTTCAATGACCGGGTGTTCGTCATCTCATTCATCGGCAACGTGTTGGTCGCGGCCCTCGTCGTCTTCCTCGGTGACCAGCTGGGAGTTGGCGCGCAGCTGTCGACCGGCGTTGTCGTCGTCTTTTCGATCCGCATCTTCGCCAATGCTGCAGCCATTCGCCGACACCTTTTCCACGCATGAGCACCGCAGATGCGCCTGATTCGCCTGATGCGCCTGACGTGACCGGATGGGCGATCATCGGGGCGGCCCTTACCCGGCGCCCCAGTCGAGGGCAGTGGATCGTGGCAGTCCTCCTCTTCGGGCTTGGCTTCGGTGTCGCGATCCAAGTGCGAACGACGCAACAGGACGCCCTGAGTGCTGCTCGGACGTCAGACCTGGTCCGCATCCTCGATGACCTATCAGCCCAGCGCGAGCGGCTCACCTCGGAGGCGGCGCAGCTGCAGGCGACGATTTCTGAGTTGGAGACCAGCGCAGACCAGGCACAGGTGGCCAGGGATGCGTCCAAAGAGCAGGTGCAGAACCTGCGCATCTTGGCCGGGGTCGTTCCTGTAGCTGGCCCTGGAATCACCCTCACCATCGCCGACCCTGACGGCGTGCTCGATGCCGGGGATGTGCTCGACGCAGTTCAAGAACTGCGCGACGCCGGGGCAGAGGCAATCGCGGTCGACGATGGGCGCGTCGTCGCCACGACCGCCATCGTTGACACAGCCGATGGCATCGCCGTTGGCGAGACCGTTCTGATGTCACCGATCGAGATCAAAGCGATCGGCGAGCCAAATACGCTGGCAGCCGGCCTCTCCTTCCCCGGTGGCGTGCTTGAGAGCGTCCGCGATGCCGGTGCCGATGGCCTGGTGGTCGAGCGTGAGGTGGTTGCGATCGCCGCGATCGACTGAGGCCCGACCAGGCCGTTGGATCCAGACTCTGGACTAGGCTCAGCGGCGCTGAGTTGCCCGACCAACCCATCGACCACGACCACCATGGAGGACGCGGTGTACCCCGAGGACCTGAAATACACGACTGATCACGAGTGGGTGCGCACCGTCGGTGAGACGACCGTCCGTTTTGGAATCACCGACTATGCCCAGGACGCCCTCGGCGACATCGTGTACGTCTCGCTCCCTGTCGTCGGTGCCGCCATCGTTGCTGGCGACGCCTGCGGCGAGGTCGAGTCAACCAAGAGCGTCAGCGACCTCTACGCCCCCGTCACCGGCACGGTCACCGGGACTAACGAGGCACTCGGAGCCACTCCGGAGGTCGTCAACGCCGATGCCTACGGCCAGGGGTGGATGGTGGAGGTGGAGCTGGCGGACGCAGGACAAATCGCCACTCTCCTCGACTCCTCCGGGTACGCGGCCCACGTAGCCTCGGCTTGACCCCGGTTGACCCACGAACCGGTCACCCCGTAGGTTCAGGACACCCTCAACCTTCACCTGAACTTGGCGCTCGGTTCTCACCCGGCGCTGCGAACTCATGGTGGCCAGCCGCACAGGAGGCTCAATGCCGGTCTGTCCTCACTGTGGACACGACACCACCGACAGCGATGCGCGATTCTGCGCCGCCTGCGGTCGTTCCCTGGACGTCTCGCCATCGGGGGAGAGCGCAGCCGAGACCACCTCGGTTCTGCATCTGGGCGGCCCAGATGCAGATGGTGCAGATTCCGACGGTGCAGGGCCTGACGGTGCTGGGCCTGCGGGTGCCGCGGAGGCATCCGCGGCCGATGACGTGGTCGAGCGGCTGCAATCGGGTACCGCGCTGCTCGTCGTACGACGTGGCCCCGCGTCCGGTGCGCGATTCCTGCTCGACGCCGACGTCACGACCGCCGGTCGTCATCCCGATATCGACATATTCCTCGACGACATCACGGTCTCGCGCCATCACGTGGAGTTCCAGAGGTCGGGGGGCGGGTTCAGCATCCGCGATATGGGCAGCCTCAATGGCACGTACGTGAACCGCAGCCGCATCGATGAGGTAGCCCTCGTCAGTGGCGACGAGGTGCAGATCGGCAAGTATCGCCTCCAGTTCCTGACCGGCAACGAGCCCCACGGAGGGCAAGCATGAGTCCCGCAGCCAGCCAGCGGACGTCGAGCATTCCAGCTCGTGCCTACCTCAGCATTGGTGAGGTACTGGCCAAGTTGCGTCCAGAGTTCTCTGACGTGACGATCTCGAAGATCCGGTTCCTTGAGTCAGAAGGGCTCATCGAGCCGCAACGCACGCCGTCCGGCTACCGGAAGTTCACCCCAGACGACATCCAGCGGCTCCGCTACGTTCTCAGCGCCCAGCGCGACCAATACCTGCCCCTCAAGGTGATCCGTGAGCACCTAGAGGCGATGGACCGCGGGCTCGAACCACCGGCGTCGCCGGGGTCCAGCCCTCGTGTACCGGTCGCCGTGGTGCACGGCGGTGGCTATCCCGAGGGTGACGATTTCGCCAGAGACGGCGCTGACCTTCGCCTCGCGCGCGATGAGCTGTTGGCAACCGCCGAGATCGACTCCGAACTGCTCACCGCACTGGAGAGCTACGGCCTCATCACCACCCGCCAGAGGAGTGAGCACTATGACGGAGACGCCGTCGTCGTCGCCAAGGCGGCAGGAGAGCTCGCCGCATATGGGATCGAGCCACGACACCTGCGCGCGTTCAAGTCTGCGGCTGACCGGGAAGCCGGGCTTATCGAGCAGGTGGTGACACCACTGCTTCATGGGCGTGGCGCGGACGCGAAGGGACGCGCCGAAGAGACCACGCGCACCCTTGCTGCGTTGAGTGTTCGGCTCCACGCCGCACTCGTCAAAGCCCAACTCGGACCGGACCTTCGGGGCTAAGACCACCGCCGGTTAGGCGTTAATGCCTAAGCGAGCGAGCCGCCCGAACCGCGGTAGGGTAGCGGCATGAAACCCGTTGACGTGGTCGGCGTCCGGGTGGAGATGCCGACGAACCAGCCCATCGTTCTTCTGCGCGAGCGCGATGGGGAGCGTTATCTACCGATCTGGATCGGTGCCGTCGAAGCGACGGCCATCGCCTATGCCCAGCAAGGTGTTGAGCCGACCCGTCCGCTCACCCACGACCTGTTGGCCGACGTCGTTGCGGCCTTAGGGCATCAGCTGGTTGAGGTGCGGATCACCGATCTCACCGAGGGCGTCTTCTTCGCTGAGCTCGTCTTCGAGGGCGGCCAGACAGTCAGCGCTCGGCCCTCGGACGCCATCGCGCTCGCCCTGCGGGTCGACGCACCCGTCGTTGCTTCCCCCGACGTTCTGGACGAGGCAGGGATTGCCCTGCCCGACGCTGAAGAGTCGGAGGAAGACGGCGATAACGCGCTCGGGCAAGCAGCCGCCGGCCGGGTGGCCAGCGAGGGAGAGCTCGAGCGATTCCGAGAGTTTCTCGAAGGAATCTCTCCAGAAGACTTCGGCACGCCTGGCGTGTCAGATCCTGAGGCTCCCGGTCCCTCGTAAACTCTCAATGTCTACATGAGCGTTGAGGTGGCTCGACCAGTGCTTGAGACTTTGTTCCGGCGTGTCGGGCCGGGGTGCGTTGACCACACCTCAACAGGGGCCTCGCGTGCACTCGACACCGCGGTAACCCCAGGCGTGTACTTTCCTCCGAGCTACCGGCTCGACGCGACTGGTTCAGCCGGGGCAGACGGAGGTCAAGAG
>JAJAYM010000172.1 GCA_027117675.1 Actinomycetes bacterium
GACGGAGACGTCGGGGGCCACCTGCTTCCAGTCCATGCCACCTGCGATCTTGTGGATCCCTCGGAGTGCTCCCGAGGTGTCGTCGTTGCCGTGCACGTAAACGCCGTAGGGGAGCCTGCGGGTGACCTCGAGACAGGGATAGTAGATCTGGTCGAAGAAGTGCTTGAGGGCGCCGGACATGTACCCGATGTTGGCCGGCGTCCCGACGATGACGCCGTCCGCTGCCAGCACGTCGGCGGGACCGGCCGCAAGGGCGGCTCGAACCTCGATCGAGACCCCGGTCACTTCGGGGTGCTGCGTGCCCCGCAGGACCGCCTCGAGCATCTCCTGAACCGCCGGAGACGGGGTGTGCTGGACCACCAGCAGGGTCGCCATTGCCCCATGATGCCCGACGCCTGCCTAACACTTGCTACCGTCGAGCCATGTCTCGGCGTCTGGGCCGGGCAGCGCGACTGAGGAGCCTCCATGACTGTTGAGTACAAGGTTGTTAACCCCGCCACCGGAGCGGTGGAGAAGAAGTTCCCCACCGCCAGTGACGCTGAGGTCACCGCCGCGGTCGGTCGGGCGGCCGGAGCCTTCGGCAACTGGAGCACCACTCCGCTTGCCGAGCGGACGGCGGCCATTCACCGAGTCGCCGATATCTACGCCGAACGGACCGCCGAGCTCGCGGCCATCATCACCCGCGAGATGGGAAAGACCACCGCAGAGGCGGTCGATGAGGTCGAGTACTCGGTCGACATCTACCGCTATTACGCCGACCAAGCGGCCACCCTGTTGGCTGACGAACCGCTCGACGCGTCGTCCGGTGGCAACGCGTTCATCCGCAAAGCCCCGATCGGACCGCTGCTCGGGATCATGCCGTGGAACTACCCCTACTACCAGGTAGCGCGCTTCGCTGGCCCCAACTTGATCGCCGGCAACACCATCCTGCTCAAGCACGCGCCGCAGTGCCCAGAGTCGGCGCTGGCGATGGAAGCGATCTTCCACGAGGCCGGCGTCCCCGCTGATGCGTACATCAATCTCTTCACCACCAACGAGCAGTCAGCTGAGGTCATCGCCGATCCCCGCGTCAGGGGTGTGTCAGTAACCGGCAGCGAGCGAGCAGGTACAGCTGTCGCCTCGCTCGCCGGCAAGCACCTGAAGAAGGTCGTCCTCGAGCTCGGTGGGTCCGACCCGTTCATCGTGCTCGACACCGACCAGCTCCCCCAGGTGGTCAAGGACGCTGTCGGTGCCCGGATGGAGAACACCGGCCAGGCCTGCAACGCTGCCAAGCGCTTCATCGTGGCCGAGCCGTTGTACAGCGAGTTCGTCGACCTTTTCGCGGCCGAAATGGCCAAGCTGACCATCGGCGACCCCACTGACCCAGACACCTCCTACGGCCCGCTGTCTTCAGAGGCGGCCGCAACCGGTCTGATGGCGCAGGTGCAGGATGCGATCGACAAGGGAGCGACGGTGCACACCGGCGGACGCCGGATCGACGGACCGGGCGCATTCATTGAGCCCACCGTCCTGACCGACGTGACACCGCAGATGCGCGCCTACCGCGAAGAGCTGTTCGGCCCCGTTGCTGTGATCTACAAGGTGAGCGATGCCGAGGAAGCGTTGACGCTCGCCAACGACACTCCCTTCGGACTGGGCGGTGCCGTCTACCACTCCGACCCAGAGGTTGCGCTCGATATCGCCAACCGACTCGACACCGGCATGGTGTGGATCAACGAGCCGGAAGGTGGCGGACCAGAGCTGCCATTCGGTGGCACCAAGCGCTCCGGCGTCGGTCGTGAACTCGGCCCGTACGGCATCGACGAGTTCGTCAACCGCAAGCTGATTCACGCACCTGCGGGGGAGTGACCTCGCAGCCGCCATGGTGATGGTCAGCGCGCGGTAGTTTGTCGCCCTATGGAAGAAGTGCGGCTGGCGCCGCGGTCCCCGGAAGCGCTGGCGAACGTCATCGGGCCTGAGCGGCTTGAGCGCTTAGTCACCCGAGATGCTGCGGCCATGCGCTCTGCGCTGCGAGGTCACAGCGTCATCAACATCAACTCCACGCCAGCCGGCGGGGGCGTCGCTGAGATGTTGCAGGTGCTGCTGCCGTTGACTCGCGGTGCCGACATCGATGCGCGCTGGCTGGTGATCGAGGGCGACCCGGCGTTCTTCGCCATCACCAAGCGCATCCATCACCACCTCCATGGCCAACCCGGCGACGGGAAGGTGCTCGGTGGTGCGGAGGCCACTCACTACGAGAACGTGATGCGACGAAACACCGATGAACTGTCGGCCTTCGTTACCGATGGTGACATCGTCATCTTGCACGACCCACAAACAGCCGGTATGGCTCGGTTTCTCTCCGACGTGGGCATCCCTGTCGTCTGGCGCTGCCACGTCGGAATCGACGGAAGCAATGAATGGACCCAGGACGCTTGGGAGTTCCTGCGCGGCTACCTTGAGCCTTACGTCGATGCTTACGTCTTCACCCGGTCGCAGTACTCACCCGACTGGGTGTCGAAGGACCGACTCCACGTCATCCGGCCGAGTATCGACCCGTTGTCGCCGAAGAACCACGACATGAGCGCCGAGGACGCCCGGGCGATCTTGTCGCATGTCGGCATCGTCGATGGACCACCGGCTGGTCCCGTTCCCTTCCTCAGGGCCGATGGCACGCCGGGTCGCGTCGAGCGCTTCGCTGACATCATCCAGACCGGTCCACCGCCCCGGTGGATGCGCCTCTTGTCGTCCAGGTGAGTCGGTGGGACTCCTTAAAAGACATGGCTGGTGTCATGCACGGGTTCATCGAGCACGTGCTCGATGGCACGGAGGCGCACCTCGTCTTGGCGGGCCCGGTGGTGACGGCTGTTGCTGACGATCCAGAAGCTGCCGTGGTGCTGAACGACACGTGGCAGCAATGGCGCTCAC
>JAJAYM010000173.1 GCA_027117675.1 Actinomycetes bacterium
CTCTGGCACTTCACCTGGCACAGGTTGCTGACGGCCTCAGGCACGCTGGTCTTCGTCTTGTTCGCCAACTTCTTCATTTTCCAGTTGCTGCCGGGCGATCCACTGGCTCGCTACAAGGGCGCGCGCAACATCTCGACCGAAGACCTGCAGCGGTTGCGAGAAGAGTTGGACGCACCTCTCTGGGAGCAGTTCTTCAACTACTTAAGAGACCCACTCGCGCTCGACTCTTTCTCGACCATCTCCGGCAAGCCGGTGTGGGACGTGATCGCGGGCGCGGTGCCCTGGACGCTGATCTTGCTGGGCACGGCCACGCTCGTCGCCACAGTCATCGGCGTCTGGATCGGCATCCGGGCCGGGTGGAAGCGAGGCAGCCGTTTCGACAAGGTGTCGACCGGAGTCACGCTCTTCTTCTATGCCACTCCCGAGTTCTGGCTCGGCCTGCTGCTGATCTTTACGTTCTCGGTCGGGCTTGACCTCTTTCCGACGAGTTCCAACATCGGCTCTGGGCTCGACCCGTGGACGGTTGACGGGGTCATCAGCATCGCGCACCACACGGTGCTGCCGGCCGCGGCTCTCGCGGCGGTGTACCTGGCCGACTACTCGCTGATCATGCGCGCCTCGATGGTTGACGAGAGCGGTCAGGACTACCTCACCACGGCTCGCGCCAAGGGTGTTATGGACCGCGCGGTACGCCGATACCACGCGGTGCCGAACGCATCGCTACCCACGATCACGCTCATCTTCCTCAACGTCGGTTTCGTGCTCGGTGGCGCGATCACCGTCGAGACCGTCTTCTCGTACCCCGGCCTTGGGCTGTTGACGTTCGAGGCGGTGACTGAGCAGGATCTGCCGCTGCTGCAAGGATTGTTCCTGTTGTTCAGCCTCACGGTGCTGTTCTTTAACGTGGTCGCCGACATCGTGATCGCGATCGTCGATCCGAGGATTCGACTGTGACAACGACGCAGGCGAACCCGACGCCGGGGTCGACGCCGCCCCCGGACATCCTCCTCTCGCCTCGCAAGATTGCGTGGAAGCGGCGGCGGACTGCGCTCTCCCGGTTCCTCGTTCAGTTTGCACAGCACCGATCTGGGCTGGCCGGTGTTGGCATTTTGATCCTCTTCGTAATGGTGGCTGTCACCTCCCCTTGTATTTTCCCGGAGTACCTGCTCGACCCCATCGACAATCTGTCGAACGAGGCGCTGGCTGGGCCGAGCGGTGAGTTCTACTACTGGCTCGGCACAGACAACCTGGGACGTTCGGTGCTCGCTGAGCTGGCGTGGGGTGCCAGGCCGTCGCTCGTTGTCGGCATAGTCGGCTCGTTCATCGCAATGGTGATCGGAACGCTAGTCGGTATCTCGAGCGGACATTTCCGCAACTGGCTGGGTGGCGGAATGGAGCGCCTGACCGACTGGTTCCTGGTGCTGCCGTTCATCCCGCTGGTGATCGTGCTTCAGGCCGTCATCGGTCAGACGTCGATTTGGGTCACTGTGATTGTCCTTGGTGCGACTTCCTGGCCAGGCACAGCCCGGCTGGTGCGCGCGCAGACGCTCAGTGTTGAAGCGCGGCCCTACATCGAGCGCGCCAAAGTACTCGGCAACAGTGACTGGAAGCAGATGAACCGTCACGTGCTACCAAACGTGATGCCGCTGGTGATCGCCAACACCACGCTCACCGTGGCCATCGTCATCTTGTCGATGACGACCTTGTCGTTCTTGGGGCTCTTCGACCCCAACATCATCTCGTGGGGTGGAATGCTCGAGGCGGCAGATGGTGCTGGGGCGGCGTCCGAGGGGGCTTGGTGGTTCTTGATCCCGCCTGGGCTCTGCGTCGTGGCAGTTGTCCTCGCCTTCACCCTGATTGGCCGTACCCTAGAGGTCGTCCTGAACCCGCGGCTGGGGAGCAACTGACGTGGCAACAAGCACCGTGCTCGAGATGCGTGACGTGTCGCTGACCTACCATCCGCCAGAGGGTCCGGTGCCGGCTGTTCGGGGTGTCAATCTCAGCGTCGGCGCGGGTGAGGTCGTTGGCGTTGCCGGCGAGTCTGGGTGCGGTAAGTCGACGCTGATCTCGACGGTGCTGCGGCTCTACCCGAAGAACGCGACCGTCGAGGGCGAGGTGCTCATCGACGGCGAGGACGTCTTCCAGATGAAGTGGAACCGCATCCGCGCCGTCCGTTGGGGCGAGGCGGCTGTCGTGTTCCAAGGCGCGCTGCACTCGTTGAACCCGATCCAACGGATCGGCAAGCAGCTGGCCGAACCCATCTTCGTCCACGACAAAGGCGCAACCGAGGCGTCAGCCGCCAAGAAGGTCCGCGAACTGCTGGACCAGGTGGGCCTCCCCGCCCGCCACGCGAACGCGTATCCGCACCAGCTCTCCGGCGGCCAGAAGCAACGCATCATGATCGCCCTTGCGTTGACCTGCGACCCCAAGGTCCTGCTGTGTGACGAGCCGACCACTGCGCTCGATGTCATGGGGCAGGCGCAGATCCTCGACTTGCTCAAAGGAATCGCCCGCGACCGGTCGATGGGCATGCTGATCATCAGCCACGACCTGTCGGTTTTGGCGTCGAACTGTGACCGCATCTCGATCATGTACGCCGGACGCGTTATCGAGCAGGGTGTGGCGAGCGAGCTCTTCGCCGAGCCAGCGCATCCCTACACCAGGGCTCTGATGGGTGCGTTTCCCACCATCGGCGACGCTGGTTCGCGTTACGCGCCCAGTGGGCTCCCCGGCGATCCCCCGTTCCCCGGTGACCTGCCGAGCGGATGCTCGTTCCATCCGCGCTGCCCCATCGCCACCGTCGAGTGCGAGAGCGTCGATGTCGGTCTTCTGCCCGTCGGCATCTCGCGCCAAGTTGCCTGCATCCACGTCAACCAGGAGGTGGTGGCCTCGTGAGTGCTCCCGTCGAAGACTTCGTAGCGACGGAGACGGCCGTCGAGGTCGACGACCTGCACGTTACGTTCTCCGGACGCGAGGGCGGGATGGCTCGCGCGGTTGACGGTGTCAACCTGGCCGTGCGAAAGGGCGAGATCATCGCCCTCGTCGGAGAGTCCGGGTGCGGCAAGACGACTCTCGCCCGAACGATTCTGGGTCTGGAGAAGCCGGCGTCCGGCGAAGTTCGCTTTCACGGCACGCCGCTCGAGTACAACGGGCGCGCGCTCAAGAGATACCGCAAGAACGTTCAGCTGGTGCTGCAGGACCCGACCGGGTCACTCAACCCTCGCCACTCGGTATACGAGGCCGTGGCCGAGGGTCCGCGCACCCACGGCATGGACGACGAGATCGGACGCGTCACGCGCGCGCTCTCGATGGCTGGGCTGCGTCCACCCGAGAAGTTCTTCCTGCGCTACCCGCATGAGCTCTCCGGTGGGCAGCGTCAGCGCGTGGTGATCGCCGGTGCGTTGGCGCTGGACCCAGAGGTCATCATTGCTGACGAGCCGGTCAGCAGCCTGGACGCGTCAGTCCGCGGTGAGATCCTGGCCCTGATGCTGAAGTTGCGCGAAGAGTTGGGCTTGACGTTGCTCGTCGTCACGCACGATCTCGGTCTTGCCTGGAACATCGCCGACCGCATCGTCGTCATGTACCTCGGCCGAGTGGTTGAGCAGGGGCCGACTGAGGAGGTGCTGAGCAACCCGCAGCACCCGTACACCCGAGCGCTCCTGTCTGTCGTGCCGGAGATGCACGGCACCGAGCAGATCGTGCTCTCCGGTGAGACGCCCGACCCCACCAAGATTCCGTCCGGCTGCCGCTTTCACCCGCGTTGCCAAGAGGTGCGGACCGGTGTTGCCGAGCGGGCCGGCGTCCTGGGGGCCTGCTCAACGATCAGCCCGGTGGTCCTGCCGCCGAGCATCCCGATCGGCGTGAACGTGGCAGATCTCAGCCACGAGGCAGCGTGCCACCTGGCGAACCCGCCGCCGTCAGCCTGAAGCACCACGGCGTCCTCCAACAGGTCGCCCAAGCCCTTAGCGTGTTAGAAGAAATTGATTGACGTTGGAACCCTGAAATAAGTACAGGAGTGTCTGAAATTCTTAGATAACCCGGGGTCGGGCGCGCCACGGCGCGCGGCCC
>JAJAYM010000174.1 GCA_027117675.1 Actinomycetes bacterium
AAGCAGTACAAGTCGTACCGCGGCATGGGGTCGCTCGGGGCAATGTCGAGCCGTGGCAAGAAGTCGTACTCCAAGGACCGCTACTTCCAAGCCGAGGTCGCGAGCGATGACCACATCGTTCCCGAGGGCATTGAGGGTCAGGTGGCATACCGCGGGCCGCTTGCTGGGGTGGCGCACCAGCTGATCGGCGGGCTGAGCCAGTCGATGTTCTACGTTGGCGCAGGGACGATCCCCGAGCTACAGCAGAAGGGGCAGTTCGTGCGTATTACGTCAGCCTCCCTCAAAGAAAGCCACCCGCACGACGTCCAGATGACCGTCGAGGCACCCAACTACACCACGCGCTAAGGGAGAGTCTCGGCATGAGTGAGATGGAGATCGGGCGAGGCAAACGCGGTCGCTCGGCATGGCGTTTCGACGACATCGCGATCGTTCCGCATCGGCGCACCCGCGATCCTCAAGAGATCTCGATCGCGTGGCAGATCGATGCCTACCGTTTCGAGCTGCCGCTGATGGCGGCGCCGATGGACTCGGTGGTCTCGCCGGAAACGGCCATCACGATCGGAAAGCTGGGAGGGGTTGGGGTCCTCAATCTTGAAGGGCTCTGGACGCGGTACGACGACCCGGCGCCGTTGTTGGCCGAGATCGCTGAGCTGGAGGACTATGCGGTCACCCAGCGAATGCAACAGCTCTATAGCGAGCCGATTCGTGAAGACTTGATCGTGCGACGCATCGCCGAGGTGCGCGAAGCGGGAGTGATCACCGCGGCTGCGCTTTCTCCGCAGCGCACCAAGCAGTTCTGGAAGACCGTGGTCGATGCCGGTATCGATCTGTTCGTCATCCGTGGCACGACGGTGTCGGCCGAGCATGTGTCGAGCCAATCCGAGCCGCTCAACCTCAAGCAGTTCATTTACGAGCTTGATGTCCCCGTTGTTGTTGGGGGCGTGGCCACGTACACGGCGGCGTTGCACCTGATGCGCACGGGTGCGGCTGGCGTGCTGGTCGGATTTGGTGGCGGTGCCGCCCACACCACGCGCGATGTCCTTGGTGTTGCCGTACCGATGGCCACTGCAGTGGCCGATGTTGCCGCCGCCCGGCGCGACTACATGGACGAGTCAGGCGGGCGCTACGTGCACGTCATCGCCGACGGTGGGGTCGGCAAGAGTGGTGACATCGCCAAGGCAATCGCGTGCGGCGCGGACGCGGTGATGATGGGGTCGCCGTTGGCTAGGGCGACCGATGCCCCCGGGTCTGGCTGGCACTGGGGTACCGAAGCGCACCACCACCTGCTGCCGCGAGGCGAGCGTGTTCGGGTCGGTGCGGTCGGCACCCTTGAAGAGGTATTGGTCGGGCCATCGCGCACCTCTGACGGCTCGATGAACCTGTTCGGTGCCCTGCGACGCGCAATGGCCACGACCGGCTACTCCGACCTCAAGGAGTTCCAGCGCGTCGAGGTGACCGTTCTTCCGTAGTCCACCGGGGCGTGTCAGGCCTCGCATCGTACGCGCGTTTCAATGGCTGGATCGCACTCGTCGTGCCCGTCCCCGCCATCTCCGTAGTCGCCGTTGCCTTCACCGGGGAACTCAAGAAGATCGTCACCGCCTTGTTGCCCCTCGAGGTGGTCGTCGCCCAGAGACCCGAGCATTTTGTCCGTGCCGTCGTCGCCGTTTAGGACATCACCGCCCGCAAATCCCACGAGGATATCGTCGCCCGGTCCACCATCGATTTTGTCTGAACCGGAGCTGCCAGAAATGGCATCGCTGCCTAAGTTGCCGCAAATTTGATCGTTCGCGTCTTCGCCGTAGATTGTGTCGACCCCACCTTTACCCGCCATGACGTTCGGGTTGTCGTTCCCCGTCAGGGTGTCGTCGGAGTCGTACCCTGTGTACTGGTGCTGGCTTGTATCGTTGAAGCACTGGATGCCATGGTCAGCTGAGGCCAGCCCCCCCGATGCGATTTGAAGTCCCAGGGCAGCGGAACCCATAACAACGAATGCGGCAAGGACGCGGAGCCACTGACCGAACACCGTCAGCGTCACTGCCACGAGATACCTCCGAAGAAGTCGAGGCTCTCGAGGCCGACGTCTAGAGGCGATACTTCACCCGTTGCTGTGTCGGCAAGATACAGTCGAGCTATCCCTTTACCCGAATCAATTTCCACGGCCTCGCCCGCGACGAGCAATGCCTCCGCGCTCGGCCCCCATTCCACGATACTTGCCCGCATGCCCTCATCGGGAAGCGTGATCTTTGTGGTGAGGCCAGTATCGAGGTCGGCGACTTGGACAGTCCCAGCGTCGTCGACGAAGGCCACCTGTCGTCCCGAGGGAGACCAACTCGGCGAACCCGCACCATTCGTCAATACCAGTTCCGTCTCCTCCCCCGAAAGTGACAGAAGTTGAACGGACATCTGTCCGCCTACATTTCGTACGACTCCTATTCGGTCCGCAAGGGGAGCGATGTCGAGTTCCGAATCCCCATTAGCGGTGCCACGGACATTGCTTACTTCACCAGATTGGAGGTCTAGTTGCTTCACTTGCCAGGTCCCGTCATTGGAGGACTGCCAAAAAAAGATGGTTCGCCCGTCCGGTGACCACGTCGCGTCGCCTTCGATCTCAGGAGTTCGCAGGATCCTCTGGACCTCTGAACCGTCATCCTTCATGATGTACAAATCGGGATTGTCCCTATTCCCTATAAACACGATCTGGGATCGATCCGGGGACCAATCTCCTGAGTACTGATCGAAATCAGCGCCGGATACCACTATGGCCTTTCCTGACGTATCGGTGACGTAGAGCCGCGGGGAGTCATGGGCGATGGAGCCGAAAAGAATGCCCGAAAGATCGTCGGCTGCGGTCAGGTCCCCCGTCCGTGTCCGCGAGTCCTCAACTCCACATGCGCCGAGAAGAGCTCCCGTCGTGATTGTCGCGACGAGGATTCTGAAGGACAGATTCTCAGTGGACATTCACACCTCACCTGCAGTTCCCACAAGTAGAGCACAGGGGCCAAGGCGATTCAATGGTCCGAGTTGCTGCATCAAGGGTGCCCGCGTATCGGTGTGCCTTTCCGGGAGTGGGTCTTTGGTCGGGACAGCCTCGGACTCTGAGGCAGTCATCCTCGACGAGCTGCGTGGGACGGCCGGGTGGCCTCGCTGGCCCTTTGTCGTCAGTCTTCGTCGCGCCAGGAGCGCCAGAGTGCTGCGTAGGCGCCATCGGCTGTGACGAGTTCGTCGTGGCTGCCGGATTCGGTGATCTTGCCGTCCTCGACGACGACCACGTGCTTGGCGTCATGAGCGGTCATCAACCGGTGCGCGATCGCGATGACGGTACGACCCTCGAGGACGGCGGCCAGCGACTGCTCCAAGTGGCGCGCGGCCCGTGGGTCGAGCAGCGAGGTGGCCTCGTCGAGTACGAGCGTGTGCGGGTCGGCCAACACTAGGCGAGCCAGCGCCAGCTGTTGTGCCTGCGCTGGAGTGAGCTTGTGGCGTCCGGTGCCGACTTCGGTGAGGAGCCCCTGGGGCAAGGCCTCTGCCCACTCGGCGGCGTCTACCGAGCCCAATGCCTCCCACAACTGGGTGTCGGACGCGCCGGGCCGAGCGAGCAGCAGGTTGTCGCGCAGGGTGCCGATGAAGACGTGGTGCTCTTGGGTGACGAGGGCGACGTGACGGCGCACCTTCTCGGTGGGCAGCGATGCCAGGGCAACTCCGCCCATTTCGATGGTTCCAGTGCGCGGTGCGTGCAAACCGGCGAGCAACCGGCCCAGCGTCGACTTGCCTGCCCCGGACGGCCCCACAATCGCCACGCGGTCTCCCGGTTCGATGTCCATGCTGACGCCGTGCAGCACGTCGCGGCCTTCGCGGTAGCCGTAACGGACGTCGTGCGCGTGCAAGTCGGCCGCCTGCGGCTCACGCGACCCGTCGGTGAACGGATCGGGAACGTCGTGGACCCCGATCAGCCGCGCCATCGATGCCTGACCCACCTGCAGCTCGTCGTACCACATCAAGATGATGTCGACCGGCTCAATCAGCATCTGCGTGTAAAGGACGGCCGCGGTGACCTGAGCCAGGGTTACCTGACCGTCGATGTAGAGCCAGCCGCCAAGGCCGAGCACCGCCGCGAGCGGAAGCACATAGGAGTTCTCGATGGAGGGGAAGAAGATCGTCCGCAGATAGAGGGTGTAACGCTCCCAGCCGATCCAACGCTTGATGGCGCTGTCCGTGCGGCGGACGCGCGCATCGCCGAGGCGGTACGCCTCCACCGTTCGGCTGGCGTCGACCGTCTCGGCGATGCCGGCGTTGACGGCTGCGTAGGAGGACATCTCGTGGCGGTAGGCGTAGGG
>JAJAYM010000175.1 GCA_027117675.1 Actinomycetes bacterium
CGCGCTGGTCCAGCTGGCAGCGGCGCCGTCATCGTTGGTCAAGACCATCCGGTTGATGGCCGGCAACGAGCTCGTCACCGAGGGCTTCAAAGCAGGACAGGTCGGCTCGTCGGCGATGCCACACAAGATGAACACCCGTTCATGCGAGCGCGTCAATGGTTTCGCCGTGATCCTGCGTGGCTACGCATCGATGGTCGGCGAGCTGGCCGGCGACCAGTGGAACGAGGGCGACGTGTCATGTTCGGTTGTGCGGCGAGTGGCGCTGGCCGACTCGTTCTTCGCCATCGATGGCCTCTTCGAGACCTCCCTCACGGTGCTCGACGAGTTCGGGGTCTTCCCAGCGGTCGTGCAGCGCGAGCTGGAGCGCTACCTGCCATTCCTTGCGACCACCAAGGTGCTGATGGCTTCGGTTCGCGCCGGGGTCGGACGCGAGACGGCGCACGAGGTCATCAAAGAACACGCGGTCGCGGTGGCACTGGAAATGCGCGAGAAGGGGATCGACCGCAACGACTTGATTGCACGCTTCGCAGCTGACGTGCGGCTCGGGCTCACCGCAGCCGACCTCGACGCCCTGGTCGCCGAGCCACTGAGCTTCACTGGCACGGCAAGCGACCAGGTTGCAGCCGTCGTTGTGCGCGTGGATGCAGTTGTGGCAGAGCATCCGAGGGCTGCCGGCTACCGGCCAGGAGACATTTTGTGACGGCATCGGTGATGGCGAACGTGCCACCAGCGCCACAGCTGCCCGGCGTCACGGCGGTCTACTCCGGCAAGGTGCGCGACCTGTACGAATACCCCAACGGGTCGCTGCTCTTCGTCGCGAGTGATCGGATGTCGGCCTACGACTGGGTGCTGCCGACGACGATCCCGGACAAGGGACGCATCCTCACGGCCATGACGCTGTGGTGGTTCGAGCAGCTGGCCGATCTGGTGCCGAACCACCTGCTGTCGATAGACGTTCCCGCTGCGGTTGCTGGACGCGCGATGGTGACGCAGCGGCTCGAGATGTTCCCGGTCGAGTGTGTGGCGCGTGGCTACCTCACCGGATCAGGGCTCGCCGACTACAACGCGACTGGCCAGGTATGTGGCAACCCACTGCCAGCCGGGCTCGTTGACGGCTCGCGGTTGCCCGAGGCGATCTTCACCCCGGCGACGAAGGCCGATCTCGGGGACCATGACGAGAACGTCGACTTCGAGGCGGTCGTCAAGACAGTCGGTGTCGAGGACGCCGAGGTCCTGCGTGCGCTGACGCTTCGGGTCTACGCCCGCGCCGAGGAGATCGCCCGCGAGCGCGGCATCATCGTTGCCGACACCAAACTTGAGCTCGGCCGCGATCCGGCGACCAGTGAGATCGTGCTCGCCGATGAGGTGCTGACGCCCGACTCGTCGCGCTTCTGGCCAGCCGACCTGTGGAAGCCGGGTCACGCGCAGCCGTCGTTCGACAAGCAGTATGTGCGCGATTGGCTTACCTCCCCAGCGTCCGGATGGGACCGCGGCTCCGGCGACGTACCCCCCTCGCTGCCCGACGGTGTCGTCGAGCAGACCCGTGCCAAGTACGTCGAGGCCTACGAACGCCTGACCGACCTCACCTTCACCTAAACCGTAAGAAGGACACCTTCCCGCGCTCTGGGCAAACTTTTGGCGTGGTCATCCGCGCTGTGGCCCTGGCCCGTACCCTGGATGCATGACATGGATGGTGACCGGCGGAGCCGGCTATATCGGCGCACACATCGTGAAATCGCTCACGGAGTCCGGTCAGGGAGTTGTTGCGTTCGACGATCTGTCAACCGGCGCGGCGCGCAAGGTGCCGGACGGCGTCCCCTTCGTCGAGGCGTCGGTGCTGGACGCCGTCGCCGTCGAGAAGGCGATCCGTGCGAATGACGTCACCGGTGTCGTGCACATGGCCGCCAAGAAGGCGGTTGGTGAGTCGGTAGAGCGCCCGCTCTACTACTACCGCGAGAACGTCGACGGTCTGCTTAGCCTCCTCGAGGCAATGGACGCGACCGGCATCAAGAAGATGGTCTACAGCTCGTCGGCGGCAACGTTCGGCATGCCGGACAGTAACGACCCGCTCACCGAGGACTACGTGTGTCAGCCGATCAACCCCTACGGCGAGACGAAACTGATCGGCGAGTGGCTGATGCGCGATGTCGCCACTGCGATCGGCCTCGACTGGGTGTCGCTTCGCTACTTTAACGTTGCGGGGGCCGGTGGCCCTGACCTCGGAGACACCGGCGTCTTCAACCTCATTCCGATGGTCTTCCGGGGGCTCTCGATGGGTAAGAACCCGCAGGTCTTCGGCTCGGACTACCCGACGCCGGACGGCTCATGCATTCGCGACTACATCCACGTCACCGACCTTGCCGACGCCCACGTCGCTGCCGTGAAGCGACTTGAGCAAGGTGCGGCGTCGGAGATCTACAACGTCGGCCGCGGCCAAGGCGTCTCGGTGATCGAGGTCATGGACGCGGTGCGCGCAGCTACCGGCCTGGGGTTCACCCACGACCTCGTCGAGCGTCGCGCTGGAGACCCGGCGCGACTCGTGGCGTCTGCCGACAAGATCCGTAGCGAGCTGGACTGGTCGGCGAAGCACGACCTCAGCGAAATGGTCAGCAGCGCATGGGAGGCGTGGCAGGCCCACCCTCCCACCTGACTCGCTGAACGAGACCGCCACTCTCATCCGTTTTGGACGCGGCGCCGCAGCGGGAGCGCGCGGTCACGCAGCGTTTCAACGCCTCGTGGTTTGACTCCCGGGTTTGGACGACAGATGCTGGGGCTGGAGTATCCAAAGAAGGAGTACCCAAAGTGGTGGGCGAACGGGGAGTGGTTATGTACATAGAGCGAGCCATGGCAGTGCTGGCGAGTGGCGTGGTCTTGCTCGGTGTCGCCGCCACCCCTTCGGCCGGCGCGGAGGGGGATCGGGCCTACTGGGCGCTCGACGAATCGGGGACACCCGCAGTGGCCTTCGATTCGATCGGTGACAACGACGGAACGAACTTCAACATCCAAGGGACCGGCGAGGGTTACATCTTCAATGGGGTGAGTTCTCGGGTCGTAGTGCCGAGTGACGCGTCCCTGAACCCTGGCGATGAGAACTTTTCTTATGGGGCCACCATCATCATGAACCAGAGTCCGCCGCTCAAAGACACCGAC
>JAJAYM010000176.1 GCA_027117675.1 Actinomycetes bacterium
CTGCTCACCCGAGACGACGTCTATGAGTGGTTCGCGGGTCGCAGTACGTGGCCCGGGGTGACGGTCGTCTCCTCCGAAGCGCTCTGGTCAGTTGAACCTCGCGACCTGCTCACCCTGCTGACTTTGGCCGGTCCGCGATCCCGCGTTGTGGTCGTCTTCCGCTGCCTGCAGGAAACTGCGCTCTCCGGTTGGCACACAGCCGTCGCCGAGGGTTACCCGGACGCCTACGAGGGCTATGTCAGCAGACTCGTGCTGGGCGGCCAGCGCCGAGACTTTGACTACGAGTATCACCTGGAGCCCATTCGCCGGGCAGCCGACGTGGTTGTTGTTGACTACCGCGGCAACGGGTCGCTCATGACAAGGCTGATTGAAGCCCTCGAGCTTCCCGGCGGTCTCTTTGCTGGGACATCGCTGGATGTCCCAAGACATGTGCGCCCCAGTGGATGGTTAACGTCCTTGTTGCTGACCGTGCACAGGGACAATGCAATGGCAGACCTGGGGCCATATGAACGCGCTTCCGTCAGTGAGGCCCTGCGCAACGCGGCGAAGCTCATCGAGGCCAAGCCGGACCTGATGCGCCTGGCTGATGCGCACAGCAGACTCTCCGATGAGATTATCGGCAATCTTGTGTCGCTGTGCCTCAAGAACCGCAGCGCGGCGCAAGATTTGTCGGCCCAGGTCCTTCTGCCTTGCCCCTGCAGCGAATGATGACGGACCCAGCTCCGTCTCTCGTCGTTCTCGCGGCTGAAGGTGGCCTCATGCTGAGGCGCTGTCTCCGAAGCCTCGAACGTTGGGAGCCCAGGGCAGTCCACCTTTACGTTCGATCGGCTGACGGGGAGCTCGAAGGGGCAGATCCGGTCGACATCTCGCTGCCGGATTGGCTGCACGACCGAGTCGGATTGACGTTCGATGCTGAATCCTTGAGCCACTTCGCGCGGCCATTCGTATTGAGTCATGCACTTCAAGCCTCCACAGCGCGGTCCGCCCTTCTCTGCAACGCAGGCATGTCCCTGCTCGCGCCGTTCCCTGACGCCATGCACATCACGAAGGACGAAGTCGGGCTCTTCCTCGCCGGAACGAGTCCGTCCGGGGATCTGCATGAAGGCCCCATCGTCTATCCCCATGCGATGTTGTGGGGACGCGAGCAAGCCGCGCTCCTGAGGGCTTGGTGCGCATGGGAGGAGGAGGAGCTACGTCGTCACTTGGTCTCGGATGGGACCTCGGCTGCTCCCTGGCTCGACAGAAATCTTCACCGTACGGGCGTGAAACTTTTCCCAAGTGACCGCTTGCTGACTCGGACGACGTTGAAACTGAGCTCGGGTGGTGCACTCACCGGATCACCGATCCTCAGTGATTTGTCGCGACAAGAGGTCGCTGAACCATGGCTGCTCGCTGATTCGCTTCCCCGAGACCGAGAGGCGATGCTCTCCCTCCGCGCTCTGCTGGATCGCCATGCCGACAGCCTCGGCGGCACCATGGAGGATGCCGGAGTCGCCACAGAAGACGGCCGTCACCGAGGTCTGGTCAGGTTGTACCGCGCAGAGCTCGGGCTCTGGCTCGCCGGCAAGGCAGCCGAACCACCCGAGGGCGACCACTTCGGGGCAGGAGTCCTACAGCAGTGGCTCTCCGAAGCTCCGGAAGATGGGCACGGCACGTGCTCACGCTACGCATTGGTGCCCTGGTATCGCCGTCCCGACCTGCAGGTCGCGTTCCCTGACCCCCGTGGTCGCGACGCCGTTGGGTATCTACGTTGGTGCCGCAGGCAGGGCGTGGTGGAGGAGGCGCTAGAGCCGACACTCCTCGCGCCGAAGCGCTCTCGGACCCACAAGGTCAAGGATGCCGTGAACGTGGTGGGCTTTACCGGTGCGGTGCTCGGCATCGGCGAGTCCAGCCGCCGGTTGACCGAGGCGTTCCGGGCCGCGGACATGCCTGTACTGCTGCATCCCATTCGTAACACGGCAAATCGGCAGACCTTCCTGCCGAGCAGCCATTCCGTAGGTGACGTGACGGTCGTCGTGGTGAATCCGGACAAGATCGTTGGGTGGTGGGACTCCGCTGGGCGAGCCCAGTTCAAGGGAACCTACCTGGTCGGGCTCTGGGCTTGGGAGACGGACACGAAGCCTCCGGGCCTGGAGCATGCAATGCGCATCGTCGACGAGGTCTGGGTTACCTCGACCTTCACGGCGGCGCAGCTGGCTCCGTTCTTGGGGTATTCGCCGTGGGTGTTTCGCCATCCGGTTGTGGACCGTCGGCGCGCAACTGACACTCGGCGAGACGACGGCTACTTTCTCGTGGTGATGGACTATCACAGCGTGGTGGACAGGAAAAACCCGTTCGGCGCGCTCAAGGCTTTCGAGATGGCATTTGCCGAGGGCGGAGGTCCCCGTCTCCTCATCAAGACCATCAATGAGCACGCCAGGCCGGTGGAGGCTGCACGGCTCCGGTGGGAGTGCGCACAGAGATCTGACGTTCAGGTCTTGGATGAGTACTTGTCCGAGCTCGAGATGACAGATCTGGTCGGGTCGGCCACCGCCGTGGTGTCATTGCACCGGGCCGAGGGCTTCGGACTGGTCCTCGCCGACGCGATGGCGATGGGTGTGCCAGTGATCGCGACCGGGTATTCCGGTTGTCTGGACTTCATGAACGGGGACAACTCCTTGCTGGTCGACTATGAGCTGGTGTCCATCGGGGCGGACAATCATCCGTATTCGCCGGATGCGCGGTGGGCCGAACCGGATCTCGAGATGGCAGCGGAGCACATGGCACATCTGCATGCTGACGAAGCCCTGCGGAGGCAAGTCGGCGCGGCAGGCCAGCTCTCGATCCTGGCGACTCATGCACCCGAGGTGTCAGCCAAGTCCCTGTCAAGCAAGATGAGGACCGTAAGGTCGAGGCACAGACGCTCTCATCCAGAGCGGTTGCTCCGCGAGCTTGCTCGCAGTACGGATCACTTCACGAGGCGAGCATCGCGATGATCGACCTAGGCCCGCTTCAGAACAGCGGTGCGCCAATCCTGATCACTGGGGCAAGCGGACTTGTAGGCAGCAGCCTTGCCGAGCTGCTTCGTCAGCACGTCCCGGCGACCGAACTGCTGACGCCGTCGCGACGCGAGCTAGACCTCGAGGAGCACGGTGCGGTCCAGGACTATCTCCAGTATCACCGGCCCGCGGTGGTCTTTCACCTTGCGGCATTTGTTCGCGGGTTGGGGGGGAACCTGTCGGCCGGAAGCAAGGCCTTCGAGACCAACATTGCGATCAACCACAATGTGCTCTCTGCCTGTGTGCTCGCGCCGCCGGCACTCCTGTTTGCAGCCGGCACGGTGGCGATGTATCCGCACCCGTACCACGCTCTTCCCTTGCTCGAAGAGCACGTCTTCCTCGGCGAGCCCCACGCCAGCGAATACCTCTACGCCGTAGCCAAGCGTGCCATGTTTCCCTACCTGCAGGCGCTCCAGCGTGCACACGGCGTCAGGGTGTGCTTGGGCCTCTTCACCAACCTGTACGGACCCAGAGACCGCTTGGACGCGGGTTGGCACGTGGTGCCCTCCCTCGTCGGAAGATTTGTCGATGCCCAGCGAGCCGGCAAGGAAGACGTGGTCGTCTGGGGAGAGCCGGAGACCACCCGAGACTTCCTCTACGTCCGAGACGCCGCGACTGCCGTGATGAGGCTGAGCTTCGCGGGAGTCGACGTCTGCAACATCTCGTCGGGTCGAGAGGTCACGATGGGTGAGCTTGTCGATGTCTTGACAACGGTCACGGGCTTCACCGGAACCGTGCACTGGGACTCATCTATGCCCGTCGGCATCAGGCGCAGGTGGGTTGACAACTCTCGGTTGACCGAGGCCATCCCTGACTTTCTCCCGTGTGACCTGAAGAAAGGCCTGGCGGAGACGGTTCGGTGGTATCGCGAGCAGGGGCGGTCGTAGCCTCCCCGCTCCCGTGAGTCGAAGTCCACGCAACTCACGACGGGTTCAGGGTCGCCTTGGGGTTGTACACCATCATGTACAGCGTCCGCTTCTCCTTCTTGGGCTTGCACAAGGGCGTTGACACCCTGATGTCGAAGGAGCCATCGCCGGCAGAGTCCAAGGGGACGCGGACGGTGGTAGGGGTGTGCCCGGAGAACGAGAACCGCTTTCCGTCGACCGTCGCCTCGGCCGGTCCGCATGGGGAAGGGACCAGGGAAAAGGTCACCACCGCAGCAACCGACGGCTTCCCCCGGACCTCGACCGTGCCACGCGGTGATGTCATCCACCAACCGGACTGGTTGGTCTTGTCAGTCTCCTTGTCAGAGAAGCCGGCTGACGGTTCGACGACGGGAGCATCGGGATCAGTCGTCACCTCGGCCGGCAATGACGACGCCTCGCCCGGTGGTGGCTGCGCAGCCGGCGAAGGATCGGTGGCGCAGGCCGAGACGAAGAGAATGGTCGCTGCGAGCGCCACGTAGGTGAATGCCGCCCGCGTCCGTGTGAGCCGTTCGTCAGTCACTCAGACCTCCAAGGGTGAGGATGATCTCATCCGGCACCTGTGCGACCTGACAGTGTGCGTAAGAGACGTGCGTCAGGTGTGGTCCACACCATCGCCGTGACCGGGGGGTGTGCTGGTCGCCATCCCGCCGGTGAAGGCGGGGGCGTCGGTGCTCGGGTCCGGCCCCCGCCTCACGGAACTGGGTTGGACCTCGCCGAAGTACCGGGGGCGAGCCTGCAGCTCGGAATAGATCCGCGCCACGTACTCGCCGAGCAGCCCGAGGAAGAGGAACTGCACCGCCCCGCTGAATCCCAGAACGATTGCCACGGACGTCCAGCCCGGCAAGGTCGAGCCGGTGAAGTGCGCCACGAAGGCGGTCACGGTGAACGCGAGGCAGAGGACGAAGCCAACTAGGCCCAGCCAGGTGGCGAATCGCAACGGCGCGGTCGTGAATGACACGTAGCTGTCAGTAGCCAGCCTTACCATCTTGGCCAGTCGGTACTTGCTCTTTCCCGCGACCCGAGCCTCCCGGCGGTACGTCACCTCCGCACTCGCGAATCCCATGTAGGGAATGAGGAGCCGGTAGACCCTGCCCCGCTCCTGCAAGCCCGCCAGCTCCCGCAGGGCGTCTCCGCTGAGAAGCCTGAAGTCCCCGGCGTGCCGTGGGAGATCGACCCCCGCCGCGCGCCGAATGATCCTGTAGTAGACAGCGGCGCTTACTCGTTTGAACAGCGTGTCGGACTTGCGGTCCGCTCTTACTCCGTAGACGACGTCGGCACGTGTCGTGATGGCCGCCTGGAGCATCTCGGGGATCACTTCCGGCGGATCCTGGAGGTCGGCGTCAATCGTGACCACCCAGTCGCCGCGACTGTTGTCCAACCCCGCCGTGAGGGCGGCCTGATGTCCAGCATTGCGACGGAGCCGGACTACTCGAAGTTGTTCCCAGGTGGCCGTCTGCGCTTGGAGGGCGAGTGCTGTGCCGTCCTTGCTGCCATCGTCCACGCACACCACTTCGTAGGGGACCGGCAGGCCATCCAGGACGGGACGCAGCCGTGCCGTGAAATGCGGCAGCGCCTGGGCCTCGTTGTACATGGGGACGACGACTGACAGCATGCCCGTCCCCGCGCGGGTGTACTCTGACGCCATCCCGGCATACTAGCTGCCATGGACGCCGCCGAGATCCGCAAGCTAGGTGAGCTCGAGGCGCGGCACTGGTGGTATGCCGAGCGCAGGTGGCTCCTGCGGCGCCTGCTGGGCAGCCAGCCAAGTCCCAACCGCTGGGCTCTGGATGTGGGCGCGGCGGCCGGCGGCAACACCCGTGTTCTCCGGGACGCGGGCTGGAAATCCCTTGCACTGGAATACTCGGAGACCGGCGCACTGCTCGCGCATGGGAGCGGGCTTTCCGTCGTACGCGGCGATGCCACCCGGCTACCAGTGAACGACGCCTCGTTCGGGGCCATCGTCGCCTTCGACGTCCTCGAGCACATCGAGGACCACGAGGAGGCGGCAGCCCAGTTCTTCCGGGCCCTGGAGTCGGGGGGACGCCTCTTCGTTGCGGTGCCTGCTGACGCGAGACTCTGGTCCGAGCATGACGTCGCGGTGGGTCACGTGCGCCGCTACGAACGCGAGGAACTCGTCGACCTCATCAATGGGGCAGGGTTTGCCGATGTACGCGTGCGTTCCTGGAACGTTCTTCTCCGGCCGATCGTCGCCCTCCGCCGCAAGACGACGCATGGCAGCGATCTAGACGACCCGGGCTTCCTCACCAATGCATTCCTCCGGTTCGTCGTGATCGTCGAACGGTTCCTGCCGGTTCGCAGCCTTCCGGGCGTGACGCTTATCCTGACAGCGAGCAAGCCGCTCGGCGTGAGCAGTCGGCTCGAGAATTGACAGCGCGTCCTCAGGAGTTTTCTGACAAGGCGCGCACGACGAACCAGTCGTCCACCATCAGCAAAACCCGGACGGAGTCACGGCCGGCGAGGTTCGCCTCGAACGTCGCCCTGTCGACGATATAGACGGTGTC
>JAJAYM010000177.1 GCA_027117675.1 Actinomycetes bacterium
CAACGACACCATGCTCGACCCCGAACAACGCATCTGGGGATTTGAGACCAACTTCGGGGGCCTTGCGCAGCTCGCCCTCGTCAAGTCGAACCAGTTGCTCCAGAAGCCCGCCCACCTGAACTGGGAGGAGGCGGCGGCGCCGGGGCTGGTCAACAGCACCGCATACCGCCAGCTGGTCAGTCGAAATGGCGCAGGGATGAAGCAGGGCGACATCGTCTTGATCTGGGGAGCCAGCGGTGGCCTCGGTTCCTACGCCACCCAGATGGCGCTCAACGGCGGCGCGACGCCAGTCTGCATCGTGTCATCACCGGAGAAGGCCGAGATCGTCCGCAGCATGGGCGCAGACCTCATCATTGATCGTAGTGCTGAGGGGTATCGCTTCTGGAAAGACGAGTCGACGCAAGATCCGTCGGAGTGGAAGCGGTTCGGCGCCAAGATCCGCGAACTCACTGGCGGTGACGACGTCGACATTGTCTTCGAGCACCCTGGGCGCGAGACGTTCGGCGCAAGCGTCTACGTCGCCCGTAAGGGAGGCACGATCGTGACATGTGCCTCGACCTCCGGCTATATGCACGAGTACGACAACCGGTACTTCTGGATGAACCTCAAGCGCATCGTCGGGTCGCACTTCGCCAACTACCGCGAGGCATGGGAGGCCAACCGACTCATCCAGCACGGCAAGGTTCATCCGACGCTGTCGAAGTCCTACCCCTTGGCTGAGACCGGTCAAGCTGCCTTCGAGGTGCACCGCAACATGCACCAAGGCAAGGTCGGCGTGCTCTGTCTTGCACCGGAAGAGGGGCTGGGGGTCAGCAACCCCGAGCTACGCGCCAAGCACGAGGACGCTATCAACCGCTTCCGCGAGAAGTAGGCCACCGACTAGCCGTCGACGCGATGCATCAGCCGCTGCAGAGCCGACGCCACCTCACGTGGCGCCTCGACGGGCGTCAGGTGACCGACCGCGGGGATGAGGACAAGCTCAGTGTCCTTCAGGGCAGCGGCCATGACCCCAGCGTCGATGGGCGGCGCAAGCACGTCCTCTTCGCCAACGACCACCAGCGACGGCACATCCGCTTCACGCAGAGTCGCTAGCGAATCAGGGCGGGCGGCCATCGCCTGTTGCGCCCAAGCCGCCCCGACCGGGTTAGCGTCACGTACCCATCCTTCGACCCGGGACGAGACGTCGGGATTCACCCTCCTAGTTGTCTCCCCCAACAGCTTGGGAAGCACGTGCTCGATCAGTGGCTGGGTCGTCGATCCGTCGACCATGCGTTGCGCCATGGCGCGACGTCCTTCAGCAGCAGGCCCTGGGTCGGCTGACGCCTTCGTGTCGATCAAGGCGAGTCCTGAAACGCGGTCGCCGTGGCGGCGGCAGAAGGCCATCGCCACGTAACCTCCCATTGACGTTCCACCGATGACGGTTCGCTCAACCCCAGCCGCGTCCAGCACAGCCGCAACATGGTCGGCGTAAGCGTCGAGGTTCGGTTCGCCGCGCGGCACAGGTATACCTCCGAACCCGGGAAAGTCCGGCGTCAGCACCTTGCCTTCGTAGACTTCGGCGATCTCGTCGTACATCGCGGAATCCAGAGGAAAGGCAGGCATCAGAACCAACGGTGTCATGCGAACACGTTGGACCTCCCCGGCGTTCAGGTCAAGGCCGAACACTGGCGCAGCAAGGGGGCTGCCGGATCACCAGCTCCCCGAGTCACCGCTCCACTCCGTGGGCAGCTGAACGTCGTGTTCCAGCGCTACCGACGCCACAACATCTAGAACCTGGCTGACGTAACGCTCCCCCACCCACAGGTGCTTGGCCCCCTCAACGCCGATCACCATGGCGTTCGGCACGGGGGCAAACCGGCGCCGTGCTTCGTCAGGACGCACGAAGTCGTCGAGCTCAGGCACGAGAACCGTCATCTGGACGCCGCTGCCAGCCCAAAGGGCGAGCTCGGCGTCCGTCGTGTACCGAAGAGGCGGCGACAGCAGAACCACCGCGTCTACGCCGGGCTGCTGTCCGTACTTCAGCACGAGGTCGGTGCCGAATGACCATCCGACGAGGACGAGACGCGGCGCACCGAGTGCGAGCCCCTCCGCGATGGCGGCGTCAACGTCGTAGCGCTCGCCGACAGCCTCGTCAAAGGAGCCGTCGCTCGTGCCATGCGGTGAGACCGTCCCACGCGTGTTGAAGCGCAGCACGGCGAGGTCAGCGAGGGCTGGCAGCCGGTTGGACGCCTTACGCAGCAGATGGGAGTCCATGAACCCACCTGCGGTGGGCAGTGGGTGGAACATCACCACAGTTGCCGCCGGAACCACCGTCGCGGGAAGCGCCCACTCGGCAACGAGATCGAGGCCATCCGCCGTGTACAAGGCGAAGACTCGACGCTGAGTCGGTAGTTCGGTGTTCGACCCAATCTCCACCATCACCGGGGTCCGCGTCGGTCGCGGGCGTTCCAGCAGGTTGTGTGCCAGTGACGTCTGCGGTCCACTCCGTCACCAACGATCGCCGTTTCTGGCCAGACCACCGTGTGTGGTGTCGCGGGTGGAATGAGCTGGTCGCACCCAGGGCAGCGGTAAGGCTTGGTGGACGACGACCCGCGGATGGGCCGGACCACCCACGGCTCGCCCTGCCAGTCAATCGTTGTCTGAGCGGCCGCGCCCGCACTTGGCGGTCGCGACTTCGGCCGGCGCTTGCTCATGTGACTAGGCGTAGACCCGGAACCCGCGGGTGGACTTTCGACCCAGATAGCCAGCCGTCACGAGGTGCTCCAAGAGCGGTGCCGGTGCGAAGCCCGGCTCACGGAACTCGAGGTAGAGCGTGCGCTGGATTGCGAGTGCGACGTCCAAACCCACAACATCGAGAAGCTCGAACGGCCCCATGGGGTACCCGCAACCGACCTTCATGGCGTTGTCGATGTCGTCAGCGGTGGCGTAGTGCGCCTCAAGCATCCGCACCGCGCCATTGAGGTACGGGAAGAGCAGTGCGTTGACGATGAAGCCTGCCCGGTCGCGGCACGCGACAGGGTGCTTTCCGATCCGCGCGCAGACTTCGCGGATGGTCTCGACCACCTCTGGTGCAGTGTTGATGGTGTGGACCACCTCAACCAGCTTCATGACCGGGGCGGGGTTGAAGAAGTGCATGCCGACGACGTCACCCATGCGCGACGTCGAGGCAGCGATCTCGACAATCGGCAGGCTCGACGTGGTGGTCGCCAAGATCGCACCGGGCTTGGCGAGCTCGTCTAGCGTGGCGAAGATCGCCTGCTTGACCGACAACTCCTCGACCGTGGCCTCAAGGAACAGGTCACAGTCGGCGAGGTCGTCGAAGGATGTGCTGCCGCTAAAGCGACCGAGCGCCGCGTCCCGCTCGTCCTCGGTGATTTTGCCACGCACAACAGCCTTTTCGAGCGACTTACTGATCGAGATACGGACCTTGTCGATTTGTTCGGTCCCCCGTGCGCGGAGAATGACGTCGTAGCCAGCTTTACAGAAGACCTCAGCGATACCCACTGCCATGGTCCCCGAACCAACCACGCCGACTCGCTGGACTGTTCGTGTCTGCAAGCCATCACCGTTCGGTACCGGCGTTTGCGCGTCGGCGATCACGACCGGCGATCCTGGTGCTTCGTAGGTGTAGAAGCCGCGTCCGGTCTTGCGACCCTTCACACCTGCGAGAACCATCTGCTTGATGATGGGGGCTGGTGCGTGCAACCGATCACGAGTTTGCTTGTACATCGTGTCGAGGATCTCGTAGGCCGTGTCCAACCCGATCAGGTCGAGCAGGGCGAGCGGGCCCATCGGGAGGCCGCAGCCGAGTTTCATTGCGGCGTCGATGTCTTCGCGGGTGGCGTAGCGCTGCTCATACATCGACGCAGCGTGGTTGAGGTAGCCGAAAAGCAAGGCGTTGGCAATGAACCCCGCCTTGTCGCCAACAACCACAGGCACCTTGCCAAGTCGCTCACTGAGCGCCTTGACGTCGTCAATCACCTGCGCATCCGTAACGACGGTGCGGATCACCTCGACTAGTTTGAGCACTGGCGCCGGATTGAAGAAGTGCATGCCGACCACTTGGGCCGGACGGTGGGTAGCGACGGAGATCTCGGTGACTGACAGCGACGATGTGTTGGTGGCCAGGATCGCGTCGGGTGCGGTTATCCGGTCGAGCTCGGAAAAGATCTGCTGCTTGAGCTCGAGCTTCTCAGGCACTGCCTCGATCACCAGGTGGCATTCAGCGAGGTCCTCGAGCTTCGAGGTGAATGTGATCCGGTCGAAGATCGCCTGCTTCTCCTCCTCGGACAGCTTGCCGCGCTTGACCGCCCTGGAGGTAGACGTCTCGACATGCTGGATTCCGCTTGGCAGGGCAGCCTCGTCTCGCTCGACGGCGACCACCTCGAGACCGCTGCGAGCGAAGACTTCGCAGATCCCCGCCCCCATGGTTCCGAGACCCACAACCCCGACCCGGGTGAACTCACGTGCCATGAACGACTCCTGTGCTTTGACCTGCCGGGCTACCCCGGGAGCAAGACCGCGTCAGACGTGACGCCGCCGAGTATATCCTCCCACCAGCCACCCCGAGGTGGCCGCACCTGGGTCTCGGCTGGGCCCACCGCCGCCGCGACTGCCGCCGGCACAGTGGATGCCGTCCGGAAGCCCAATCCGTCGTCCTGACGCCGCTAGCGTCTTCCATAGCCTTCATCGCGAGCGGTGGCCCGGACTCTCATTTGTCGCGACGTAGTCGGCGGTATCAGCGTCTATCGTCGCCCTTAGAGTTACTGTCTATGCGCCTTGTGATCGCCCGCTGTTCCGTGGACTACACCGGACGCCTCAACGCGCACCTGCCGACGGCGAGCCGCCTGATTCTGGTCAAGGCCGATGGCTCGGTCTCCATCCACGCCGATGACCGGGCGTACAAGCCGCTCAACTGGATGAGCCCGCCTTGCCGCACCCTGCGAGAAGTGGACGACAGCGGCGTCGGCACCTGGACCGTAAGCCATGCTAAGACGGGCGATCAGCTGACAATCACCATCGAAGAAATCCTCCACGACAGCGAGCATGCGCTTGGCATCGACCCAGGGTTGCAGAAGGACGGCGTTGAATCCCATCTGCAGGTGCTGTTGGCTGAGCACATCGAGTCGTTGGGTGCAGGCTGGTCGCTGGTGCGTCGTGAGTACGGGACCGCAATCGGACCCGTAGATGTCCTCGCCCGTGACGCTGAGGGCGCGACGGTGGCGATCGAGATCAAGCGCCGGGGCGAGATCGACGGCGTCGAGCAGTTGACGCGCTACTTGGAACTGCTCAACCGCGATCCCCTGCTGGCACCAGTCCGCGGCGTCTTTGCCGCCCAGGAGATCAAGCCGCAGGCCAGGGTATTGGCCAATGACCGCGGCATCGAGTGCGTCACCCTCGACTATGACGCCCTGAGGGGGAAGGACAAGCCGGAGGGCCGTCTCTTCTAGCTGCCAACGCGGGCACGTGCGTGAACGACACGGCGCCATAGGCTTAGGGCATGGCTGGATTCTTGAACAAGGCAAACCAGGTTGCACAGCAGGCCCTCGACGAGGCGAAGAAGGGCGTCGAGACTGGCCAGGCCAAGCTCGACGACGTTCAGGCGAAGCGCGAGGCCAGCCGCATCCTCAGCATTCTGGGGGCCGCGCACTACGCCGAGCAGCGCTCAGGTGGGGCTCGAAGCGACGTGGAGGCCGCACTGAAGACGGTAGACGAGTTCGTGGCACAAAACGGCACGGACGGGTTCCCCACCGACGAGGTGCCAGCCGGACCACCGGCTTCCACTCCCGCGCCGGCCCCCTCGCCAACCCCCACTCCCACGGCACCGGCGTCGCCGCAAGCGCCAGCGGGCGGTTCCGCGTACGATCTGCCGCCCACCTCCTAGCAACTGGGCCAGCCGTTGGCTCGGCCACCTGCGAAGGTGATCGACGCATCTCAGTCACAACTGGCGTCCAGAAGAGCCGGCAGAATGACGGAAATCCTTCGATCACCTAAAGGGGTGGGACGCCGGCAATGCGCGGCTACCGGGCGGGCCGGTCTCACCTCGACCGGGCGCTCACGTCAAGACCGTGCGCCTGCCGGATCTC
>JAJAYM010000178.1 GCA_027117675.1 Actinomycetes bacterium
CCCGACCGCAGCCTGCTGGGCTGACGTGAGCCCGGCGACGGCGAGCCAGTTGGCAAGCATAAGGTAACCGCCCTGCGTGAGCACCGACTCGGGATGGAACTGCACACCCTCGACAGTGAGCGTGCGGTGCCGCATCGCCATGATCACGCTGGACGCCGTGCGTCCCGTCACGTCCCAGTCGTCGGGAACCGTCGCGGGATCGACGGCCAGCGAGTGGTAGCGCGTCGCCGTGAAGGGGTTCGGCAGGCCGGCTAACACACCGACGCCCTCGTGCTCGACGAGGCTGGTCTTTCCGTGCAGCAACTCGGGCGCCCGGCCGACCGTTGCCCCGTACGCCACGGCCATCGCCTGCAGCCCGAGGCAGACGCCGAAGATCGGTACCTGGCCGGCAAACTCGCGCACGAGGGGGACGCACACCCCGGCGTCCTCAGGGGTCCCCGGACCTGGGCTCAGGAGTACTCCGTCGTAGCTGGCCACCTCGCCGGGGTCGACCGCATCGTTGCGCAGCACTGCGCACTCAGCCCCCAACTGAGCGAGGTACTGCACCAGGTTGTAGACGAACGAGTCGTAGTTGTCGACGACAAGGATCCGCGAGCTCACGGCGTCCAGCCTAGGCCACGCCCCAACCCGCCTCGTGATCGAAGCGTTTCAGTCACTCACGCGGCAGTCCGAGCGTCCCAAAGTGACTGAGATGCTTCGATCACCGAAAGGCGGCGCCGCGCAGACCGGACGCCCCCAGACCGGACGCCCCCGCCGCCCCAGCCGCTGACTCGTCCACCGTCACCTCGGTGAACGGCAGCCGGGGCTCCACCCACGGGAACACCCACGCAAACAGCCCGGCAACAACGAGAGCGAACAGCACCAGCGCGACAACAACACGCACCGCGGTCGGACCTGGCAGGTGACGCCACAACCAGCCGTACATCAGCCGTCACCCCCAAGCGCCGCAGGCCGCCCTTCACCCTTAGGCAACGACTCGACGAGCTTGGCGTGGATGATCAGCCGTTCGTACGAGTCCCAACGCGGGTTGCACGTCGTCAACGTCAGCAACTCCTTCCGCGGCACAGCATCCGGCTCGTTGGGGACCGGCAGGATCACTCCGACCTGCGTCGGTGCGACGATGTACTCCTTGAAGACCTCGTACGTGTGCCACATGGTCCCCGTCTCGACGACGACGTCGTCGCCGGTCTCCAACTGGTCCAGATACGCGAACGGTTCCCCGTTGGTCGCCCGGTGGCCGGCGACCGAGAAGTTACCGATCTCACCGGGTAGCGCCGTCTCCGGGTAGTGGCCGACGCCCTTTGCGAGCACCTCCAAACTCACGCCCTCAAGAACCGGCACCCGGTAGTTGTCGCCGAGACGCGGGATCCGCAGCAGCGCGAACGCATCACCGTTCTTCAACGGCAAGTCGAACTCCGCGGCGTCCGACGCCTGTCCCTCCCACGTCCGCTCAAGCGCGTCACTCTTGGCGTCCGCCGCCCGGTCAGCCTGCACATTCGTCCACACCAACTGATACCCGACGAACAGCAGGACGACGACCCCAGCCGTGATCAGCAGCTCGCCGACCACACCGGCCCCACGACGCACCGCGTTCACTCCACCACCTGCGCGTAGCGCGCGGCGAGCGGGCCTTCGTAGGCCGGAACGGTCACCGAGTCCGTCTCATCGACGTCGAATCCCAGGCCGAGCAACGCTGCATACTGACCATAGATCGCCACCCGCGGGGACGCGTCGAGCGCGCGTTGCATCCGGTCGGCTGGCCCCACAGCGGCCACCGTATAGGGCGGCGCGTACACCTGTCCGTGCATCAGCAGCGTGCTGCCAACGCATCGCACCGCACTCGTGCCGATGATCCGCTGATCCATCACCGCGATCGCCTCGGCACCCCCAGCCCACAGAGCGTTGATGACCGCCTGCACGTCCTGTTCGTGGACGATGTAGTCGTCGGCGGTGTACGCGTCGGGGACACCGTCCGGTGGAATCGGCGCGTCAGCAAGCTCGACGGCCAAACCCGGGCCGTTGACCTCAGAGATCAGCGCCTCCAGGTGTGGGTCGGGGGACGGCGCCGGTGCCTTGGCCCGCGCAGCCGCCTCCAGTTGTCCCTGCATCTCGGTGACGCCTGCCGTCTCGGCCTCGCCCCGATCCTGCTCGGCGCGGATCAGGTCGACGAGCTCGGTACGCCGCTCGGCGCGCAGGTCGGTTCCGGCCGCTAGCCGCGCCGACGTCGCCAGCAGCAGGCCCATGAGCAGCAGCACCACGGGCACGAGGACGCGCCACACCACTGTCGACCGCATAGCAACTACGCTACGGGGCAGAACGTGCTGCCCGGACACCCCGGGCGTGACCCAAGGAGTGGTGGACGTGCCCAAGTCGCGATCCCGCAAGAAGGCTGACTACATCCCGCCGCCAGAGCGCACTGACAAGAGCCGGGCCGTCAGCGGCCGGTGGGTCGCCCCCACGATGATCGCGCTGCTGCTCATCGGCCTGGCGTGGGTGGTCCTCTACTACGTGGCCTCGGACTCCATCGGATTCGTCAGCGACCTTGGAGCCTGGAACATCGCCATCGGGTTCGGCTTCATGTTCGCCGGCCTGATGGTCGCCACGCGCTGGAAATAGTGCCTGAATCACAGCCGTGTAAGTACATCCACAGTGTGGATAACCCCTGTGGATAAGCGACGCCCTGCTGGCCGGCCGCCGGGCTCGAGCCGGAAAAACAAGGGGCGCAGCCCCGGCCTCGGGGTCTAACCTCGCCGTCATGCCCCGCCCCGCCAGCACCCCTGGCGCCTCGCATCCGCTCAGCGACAACGTCGTGCTGCGTCGGGAGCGGCCGTCAGACCACGCCCTGTCCACGGCCGAGCAGATGCGCGTCCCCTGGTCTTCCTCGAAGGCGACCCGGGCTACTACGCAACGCGCGGCTTCGAGCGCGCCGACGCGCACGGGTTCCACTCACCATCCCTGCGCATCCCGGCGCCCGCATTTCAGGTTGCCCTACTGTCGGCGGACGAACCCTGGATGACCGGGACGCTGGTCTACTCCGACACCTTCTGGGCCCTCGACCGCGTCGGCCTGCGTGACGAACACCACTAGCCGAGGAGATGCCATGCAGAGCCGACTGGACGCCGTGACCCGCTGGGTCCACGGCTGGCAAGCCGCACGCCGCATCCCCGGTGTCGCACTGGTTGTCTCGAGCCCCTCCGAGACGTTGCTCGTCGAACTCTCCGGCCTCGCCGACCGCGCTGGGATGCGGCCCGTCGACGCAGACCAACGCTGGCAGATCGGCTCGATCTCCAAAGCGTTCGCCAGCATTGCCGCACTTCAACTCCAGGCTGAGCACAAGCTCTCGCTGGACGACCGGGTCGTCGACCTTTTGCCATGGGCGTCCCACCTGCATCCGGACATCACGCTGCACCACGTGATGTCTCACACGGCCGGCCTCCCTGGCGGAAGTGAGTGGACGCCGGATTCGCTGCTCGAGACAGCGATGCAAGGCTCGGTCGGGGCGCCCCTCCCACCGGCCAGCCCCTACTGGTACTCCAACCCTGGGTATGAACTCCTCGGCGACGTCATCGAGTCGGTCACCGGACAACCCCTCGAGGCCTACCTAGAGCAGCGAGTGCTGGGGCCGCTCGGCATGAGCCGCTCCTCCGCAGCCGTGGTCTCGACCGATCACGGCGTCGACGTTCGTGGCCACCGCCCCCCGCGTGATGACGCGCTGTGGCGCTGCGACACCGAGCAGACGCCAGACACACTGTTCCCCACCTGCACCGCAGACGGAGCGATCGCAGCGACACCGAACGACATGGCGCACTACCTTCGCTTCCTGCTCGCCGGCGGGACGCCTGGGGTTCTGGGTCAAGAAGACTTCGCCCTGCTCGCCGGACGCCACGGGAAAACCGAAGCCGGCTGGTACGGCTACGGCCTGGAGACCGAGGGGCCCGAGGGCCAAGTGACCGTGGGGCACAGCGGTGGAATGGTCGGCATGTTCGCCGATGTGCGCGCCGACCGCGAACGCGGGATCGCCACCTGCCTGCTCATCAACGGCTACGCCGAGGTGACGGCGGCCAACAAACATCTGCTCCGCCTGCTCTGCGAACTACCGTCGGACGAACCGAGCTGGCCACTTCCGGAGCAACTCGATGATGGCAGCGACCACCCATACCGCGCAGCGGTCGGTCTCTACCGCTCGTACAACCCCTGGCTACCGACGATTCGGCTGGCGCACGCCGATGGCGAACTCCGCTTCGTCGATCCGGTGACCGGCGAGTACGAGGCGCTCTGCCCAGAGTCAGAAACTCGCTTCCGGGTAGCACGCGTGGACTCACCCGACATCGTCGACGTCAGCGTCGACGTTGGGGGTCGCTACCAGCGGCTGGACCTCTCCGGCTGTGTGTACGGCCGCGTGCGCCGAGATCCTGGGGCCACCCACTGACCTGGCGTCTGCCGCGGCCCCTGTTTTGTCACTGATGGAACAGAGCCGTCCTCGCTGTGCCCGATGTGTGCAGCAGATCAGATGCGGGTGCGCCCCGTCCCCGGGGGGAACGTAGGACAGACCCAGCGGGACCTGGCGGCCAGGAAGAAGGACTAGCTGGGGCGGAACAGGGTCAGTGGTTGGCGTAGCGCTGCCGGGCGGCTTCGCCGCTGGTCCCGATCGCCTCTCCGACTTCGCGCCAGGACAGATGGGCTTCGCGGGCGGCGTGGATGGCGCCCGCGAGTTCCTTCTCGGCCTGGCCAAGACGGAACGCGGCGAGCTTGACCGCCATCAACGGCGGCAGCGGTGCGTCGAAGTCCGCAGACGTGGGGTCGTAGTTCTCGAAGGCGTCAGCGAGGCTGTCAGCGTTGGCGATGAGGTCAGTCAGTGAGCGTCGCATGGGATCACCTGAGGTAGTTGAGTCGGGCCGGACTCATGGCGTGGGCGATGGCGAGTTCGCCTCCTCACCACGTCACAACGCCGACCTCGATGAGCCTCCCGGCTCGGTCGGGGCCGATGAACATGACCATGTCGTCGGCTTGCTGTCGTGGTGGCGCCAACATGACCGGGGTTGACCCTCGCCCCTCAGAGAAACCGGTGACTCCCGTGTCATGCCACCCGCACCTGCGCCCGCAGCGAATCACCGCGAACCTGACCTACCTGCACTGGATCAATATCCGTCGCTCGAACGAGGTGCAGCGATGAGGGTGATGTCCTCCATGCAAACCGGGTCGTACCGCCACTGGTCATTGACCTGTTGGCTGCACCCCTCGATCTCGCCAGTACGTTGAGCAGTCGCGACGGCCATCACCGCAAGCAGGACAAACGTCCCCCCGAGCGCCCAACCGACGCGACTGCGCTGCGGCGCGTAGACCATCACCAACGTCAACAGAGTTCCAACGATCAGCCCGCCGAGGTGGGCGCGCCAGTTGATGTTGAGCCCGGGGATGAATCCGATCACCGCATTGATCGCGATCAAACCGACGAGGCCGCCGACGTCGAACCGCAACTTCCTCATGAGCACAAACAAGGCACCGAACAGACCGAACACCGCGCCCGATGCACCGACCGAAACTTGCAACGGAGAGTCGACAACGTACGACAACACCGACCCACCGAGTGCGCTGAGAAGGTAGACGGTCAGGTACCGCCATCGACCAAGGCGCGGCTCCACCGCCCCACCAACGAACCACAGCGCGAGCATGTTGAACGCCAGGTGCGTCAATCCCGAGTGCAGGAACGCAGACGTGATGAGCCGGTACTGCTCACCGTCCAGCGCCACCGCCGCACCCTGCATGGCGAAGAGTTCGAAGAGCCGGTCATCGAGCTCAAGGTTGACGACGAACACGGCGACGCTGAGCCCGATGAGGATCTTGGTGCCCAGAATCGGGTCGCCATGGATTGCGCCACCCGCGAGCGTTCGCACCTCACGCACCGTCGCCTTGCCCTCGCGCACGCAGTCGGGACACTGGAATCCGACTGCGGCGCTGACCATGCAATCGGGGCAGATCGAACGTTCACACCGCGTGCACTTGATGTGGCTCTCGCGCTCGGGATGCCGAAAGCAAGTCGGCGGAGCTGGCGATGGCTCGGCGTCCCCAGCAGGTTGGTCGGTCATGCCGGAAGCGTCAGGCGCCGACGCGCTCGATCGAGACGGTCTCGATGACCACCGGCTCAACCGGCCGGTCCTGCGAGCCAGTCGGCGTCGACCCGATCGCATCGACGACCGCGCGCGAGTCGGCGTCCGCCACCTTGCCGAAAATGGTGTGCTTGAAGTTCAGCCAATCGGTAGCGCCGAGGGTGATGAAGAACTGCGAGCCGTTGGTGCCGGGGCCAGAGTTGGCCATCGCCAGCAGGTAGGGCTCGCTGAAGGTGAGTTCGGGGTGGAACTCGTCGTCGAACCGGTAACCGGGGCCCCCGTTGCCCGTGCCGAGCGGGTCGCCACCCTGGATCATGAAGCCGCTGATCACCCGGTGGAAGTTCGTGCCGTCGTAGAGCTTGTTGTTGCTGGTCTCGCCGGTTCCCGGGTGCTTCCACTCCCGCGAGCCCTCTGCGAGGTCAATGAAGTTGGCGACCGTCTTCGGCGCGTGGTTCGGGTACAGCTCGATGCGGATCGCGCCACGGTTGGTGTTCAGTGTCGCGAAGAGTTGCTCAGCCACGGTTGGCCCTTCTCGTCAGTTGTCAGCAACGCTGATCCTCGCATACGGCTGACGGGCCCGCCGTGCCAGTATCGACTATGGAATCTCTCATCACTGCCCCCCTGCAGGAACGCCTCGAACGCCTCCGCAACACCGAGACCGAGACGTTCAACGCCACGATCGCGAAGTCTCGCGCCTGGCTCGCCGAGGCCAGCGAGCTGATGCCGAACGGCGTTCCCGTCTCGTGGATGTCCGGGTTCTGGCGCCACTCACCCGTGGTCGCCGTCTCGGGGTGCGGGACAATTTTCACCGACCTCGACGGCAACACCTACCGCGACTTCAACCTCTGCGCCCTGGCCATGGCTGCCGGCTTCGCACCCCAGCCCATCGTCGACGCGATATCGCGCCAAGCCGCTCTCGGCAATCACTTCTTGCTGCCGACGGCTGATGCCATCGAGGTCAGTCAGCTGCTGCGTGACCGATTCGGGCTGCCGCGCTGGCAGTACACGCTGTCGGCGTCGGGGGCGAACGTCGACGCCCTCCGAGTGGCCAGGGCGTTCACCGGCCGCCAACGCGTTGTGGTCTTCCAAGCCAAATACCACGGCCACATGGACGAGATGCTCTGGTCCAAAGGCGAACCGGACGGTCTGGGGCTACCGGACGGATCGGGTGCCCACCTGAGCGCCGTCCCCTTCAATGACCTTCCAGCTCTGGAGGCTGCACTCGCCGCCGGTGACGTAGCCGCGGTGCTGCTCGAGCCAGTGATGACCAACTGCGGGCTCGTCATGCCGCAGCCGGGTTTCCACGAAGCCGTCCGTGCTGTGGCTCGCCGCCATGGAACGCTCGTCATCGCCGACGTCACGCATACCCAGTTCGCCGTGTACGGCGGCGGCGCTCAGGAGTTCGGTCTCGATCCCGACATCATCACCGGCGGCAAGGGCATCGGTGGCGGGATGCCGGTTGGCGTGTTCGGCATGACCACCCCGCTTGCCGACTTCCTGGCCGACCACGTCGAGGGAGACTTCACCGTCGGGCCAGGCGTCCCCACCGGCGGCACGGTCTACGCCAACGCCCTGTCGATGGCTGCCGCACATGCCGGCCTGGCCGAGGTCTTCACTGAGTCTGCGCACCGCCGCGTGGACGAGCTCGGTGCACAGCTGCAGCATGGGCTGCAGAAGCTGGTGGATGCCAGCGGTCTTGGCTTCACCATCGACCGCTGGGGCGGCCGCTGTCAGTGGCGCCTCACGGCTGACGCACCCGTCACCGGCTACGACGGCTACGGCTCGGTCAATGAGGCATTCGCCGATGCGCGCAAGGCGTTCTTGATGAACCGCGGTATCTGGGACGCCATCGCCACGTCCGGGCCAGCAATCTCGTTTGCCGCGACGTCCGACGACGTCGATGCCTACCTTGCAGCAAGCGAGGAGTTCCTCGCGGCGCTGCGCTGAGTCGCGGCTAGGGCTACTTACCGAGGTGGGACGCGAGGAAGGTGAAGGCCTCGATCGTCTGCTCGTTCCAGTAGATGCGGGTGTGCCCGCCGGGGCCTGATGAGTTGATCTCCGGCTCCTCGGGCAGGGCGGCGACCAGCTCTTGCACTGGCTCATAGAACGAGTCATCGGTGCCGACCCAGAGCCCGAGCGGCGTCCCCTCTAGGGCGTCGGCGTTAGTGATGACGTCGTCGCCGCTGCTGATCGCAGGGGCGAAGGCGGCAACCGCGCGAGCCCAGCCCGGCTCAAGTTCGGCCATCCGCAAGATGCCGCGTCCGCCCATCGACCACCCCCACAGCGCACGGCGGGACGCGTCGAAGCCGCGTTCGTCAAGCCACTCGGGCATCTCGTCGAGCACCATGGCGCGCGGGTCGTCACCGCTCGGTTGCGGCTCCCAGGAGAGTGCGCTGCCGTAGGCGCCGGCCAACACGAACGGCTCAGCGCCGGCGTCGACGGCTGCGGTGAGGAACTGCGGGAGTCCGAAGGGCTTGTAGTCAGCCGGCGTCGCGGTGGCTCCGTGGCAGACCACGACGACCGGGAGGCCCTTACCGGACCCGTACCCCGCGGGTGCCGCGGTGAAGAGGTCGACGTCCATCCCGCGCGACTCGGAGTAGACGCTCTCCAGGGTGACCTGCCCGACCTCGGCGTCCGGGATGAACGCTGGCGGCGGGTCGACGATCACGTTCTTGATGCGGTCTGGCAGGAACGGCCACGAGGCCGCTGCGCCAATCGTTACTCCGGCCACGGCTGCACCCCCGATGAGCAGGCGGCGGCGCGTCACGGATTCAGCCATCGGCTGAGTGTAGACACTTGGGTTGTCCCTTCGTGACGACTTACCGTCGCTTTGCACCATTCGGCGCAGCCAAGGGCGCACGGTAAGTCGCCACGCAAGTCGGGGGACGAGTCAGCCTCGTGCGACGAAGTTCGCGGTTGTCGCCACGTCGATGTCGCTGCCCGAGTCGAGTCCCTCGGTGAGGAACCAGGGACGGACCGCGCCGTAGTTGCCCTTCCATAGGCACGTCGACGGAACGCTGAACCGGGCTGACCCAGCCTTGGCGTTCCACCTGACGACGAGCCCGTCACAGGTGACGCGTCCGTTGTTGTCGATCAGCATGCTGCGTGAACCGCCACCTTCGCGGTGCTTACTGACCACCCGCACCAGCCCTCGGTCATGCGCCTTCAGGCCCACGATCAGTGCGCCGTCTCGGTCAGTACGAAAGCTGACCGTTCCCGACAGTGTGTAGTCGTCGTTCTCGATGACACCGCTGACGATGTCGAGCCCCTGGGCTGCGTTGTCGCGAGCGGGGTCGGTAACGGTCAGGTCAGCGGCCGAGGCCGCGGGAGCGAGGCCGATGGCCAGGCCGAATGAAAGGCACGTGCACAGGACGATTGAGGTCACTCGAGTTGTTGTCATGGCGGGGACCGTAACGGAAATCAGGACGCGTCCGAGCGCTATCCACAGGCCACCCTCTGCGCCTCCGACTCCGTGGACGCCTGTGGCTTCATGAAGCTGCGATTCCTCCGTCATTTGAACGCAACGTCACGTTGCACCCGCCCCTTGTGTGATCGGAGCGTTCTAGTCATATTCGTGTCAGAAATTGGCGTGCGATGTGACTGAAGTGCTTCGATCACGGGAAGGGTGGAGACGAGGGGAATCGAACCCCTAACCCCCGCCTTGCAAAGGCGGTGCTCTGCCAATTGAGCTA
>JAJAYM010000179.1 GCA_027117675.1 Actinomycetes bacterium
GCCCCGAGGTCAGGGTCATTCGCCTGACCGGGCTGATGTGGGCACCGCAGGGTCCAGGTACGAGGCAATGGTCGCGGCCACCGCCGCGCCGAGCGGCGTTCCAAAATGGCCAAAGGTCGTGTCGAACTTGGCGGTATCCATGACGAAGGGCTGCTCGAACTCATACGACATCTCGGCGAGCCCGCGCAGCATCGGACTCACTATTCCCAGAGCGCCGAGCGCCCAGGTGGGCACGGAGCGGATCGCGACCCGATGTTCGACCTCGGCTGCGATGAGGTCGAGGATCTGACGGGTGGTGACGGTCTCCGGACCGGGCAGGTGCCACACCTGGCCGACCGCTCGGTCGTCGGTGCCGAGCACGGCTAGGCCAGCGGCGACGTCGGGTACGTAGCTGTAGGTGTGGAGGAGATCGGGGTTGCCGATGAAGTCGGCTCGCTTGCCTGCGGCGGCCTTCGCGAAGACTTGGTCGCCGAGGGCCGACTGAGTCACCCCGGCGCCGAACAAGTCCGCGGCTCTCCCGATGGCGATCTGCACACGGCCAGCCTCCGACGCGTCCAGCAACGTCTGGGTCATGGCTGCTCGCGTCCGGCCCTTGACCGTGGTCGCGGTCAGCGGGAGCGCCTCGGTCATCGCGAGTCCGCCCGTGGGTCCGTACCCGTACAGGTTCTCCAGGGTGACCAGCAGCGCACCGCAGCGCTCGGCCGCGTTCAGCACCCCCTGCTGCAGCGCCGGGAAACGTTGCGGCCATTGGGTGTAGGGCGCGTTGAGACACTGATAGATGACCGCTGCACCCGTGGCCGCGTTCTCGGCCGCATCGTGGTCGTTGGCGTCCGCGCATCGCCACTCGATCCCGTCAGGCAAGGTGGGCGGGCGGGTCAGGGAAACAGAGCGGACCGTGCCCCCGGCAGCCAGCAGGTGGGTCGCTAGGGCGCGGCCGACCTGCCCGACGCCGAACACGACGTGCAACTGCTTCCGGTCAAGGCTCACAGTGTCGGGCGTGGGCTCGCCGCCAGTCGGGTAGGTCACGAGAGCGGCCAGGGAGCACAGGGTCTGGGTGGAACCAGGCGCGCTAGGTCCCTCCACTGTGGCACGGATTCCCCATCCGGACTCGCGCCGACCGGTGAACAGTTCGAGATGGCCACCGGTGGGCGCTCCGCGACCGGCAACCGCCGTGCGCAAAGGAGCAGATTAGGTAGCCGCGCCCGACGAGGCGCTCCTCGGCGTCCCCTTCACGAGTTCGACAACGACGGCCCCACCAATACCGCCGTGAGCGCAGTCCCCTTTGCGCGTGTACCGGGCCTCCGCCAACTAGGTCAGCCGAGGTGTGGGTCGGCTCGCTGAACGCCGTGCGGCGTTGAACCGGCTCACCACTGCCATGTGCGGGACCGTCAGCCCCCAGACGAGGGCCAGCGTCACCCACAGCCACGGGCCGGGCCCGCCGAAGCCGCCGACTACGAGCAGTGCCACTGCGACGATGGTGACGGTGAGCACGAGTGCCGGGAGTCCGGCGGCGACGATGAGCAACAGCGATCGTGTGTTGAGTGCACCGGTGTCGTCCTGAGCAAGTCGTGCGGTATGGCGCAGTGCGTGCCACAACGCGAAGTACACGCCGAACGCGAGTAGGGGCGTCACGAGCAGCCCGAGCACGACGAGGACCAATAGCTCCGTCGCCGGGCGTAGCCGACGCAGGGTCAGCAGGCGTGCGACCACGACCAGCGCGAGCAACGCCGTGGCGAGGCGCAGGCTGCCGTTCGCCAGGCCGTCGAGATGAGGGAGCTGGGGCTGGACGAGCCCGAGCGTGGCGGCGGTGGCGTGACTGGTAAGGGGCAGGACGAGCGGCACGGCTCCGGCGGCGACCGCATGGAGGGCCGACCACGTCCGCGTATCGCGCTGGTCACCGCCGAGGTCCACCAGGCTCTCTACGTCGCCGGTGCCGAAGTGCCATGCTGACATCACGACCACGGCGACGAAGGCTGGGCCCGGGAGGAGCAGGATCACGGCGACGGCCGTGGCGGCGCTGACGAGATATAGCGCGACAGCGAGCCCACGGTGCCTGATCGGACGCAAGAGGGCGAGGTGGTCAACGGCGCCGTGCGGGAGGCCGACCGCCAAAGACGCGAGCGCGACCCAGGGGACCCATGCTGGAACATCGGGGGATTGCGCCGTCGCCCCGGTGAGCACGGCGAGGCCGACAGTCGCGATGGCGGCGACCGGACCGACAGCGAGCACCCTGGCCGAGAGTACGTCCCGCGCGGACGTGCGTGACCGCAGCAACCGTGTGGACAATGTCGAGACGGTCATCACAGGTGCTCCACGAGGTGCGGGTGGGGCCTGCGTGAGCTGGGGCGAGCAGGCCCCGAGGCCTCGGGGCAGCCCCGGACCAGGAAGAGCGAGGTGCCGTGCGAGGTCATGGTGCCTCCGTGAGGCGTGACTCGGAGGTGAGCCGTCGTCTTCCGGAACGGCGGGCCTGGGGTTCTCGGGACATCTCAGGGTGGGGTCGTCTGACCCGGACCGCAAGTTAAACAGCAGATGGCGCGTTTTGACCCCAGTCGACTCGGAATGGACCCTGACGCTCGATGCTGACGGATGGGCGTGCGCGGCTCGACCCTCTGGGCATTGACCTCGACGTTCAACGGTTTACCGCCGCCGAATACCGAATAGGCCCCACGCTCAGTTGCGACTGGCAGGGCTGCTGATGCAGCCGCGCCCAGCGGGAGCTGCTGATCGGCGTCCCTTTCGCGACCTCGACAACGACGGCCCCTACCAGTACCGCGGCGACGGGCAGGTCCACCAGACTTGGCCGCTGATCACGCTTGGATTGGTCGCTCGCCCTGCGTGTAGCCTCACAGGGCGTCGCTTCCTGGCCGTGCCCGACAAACGTTCGAAGGAGCACCGTGACCGGAAGCGAAACACCAACGGCGATCGCAACGGAGGTCACCAGCGAACGCCTCAGCAACCTCCGCCGCTGGAACGTCGGTCTGACCGTCCTGCATCTTGGTCAGGCTGTTCTGATCCTGTTCCTCACCAGCGACTTCGCGATCGCGGTGACATCGTCGTTCCCTGAGGGCCCTCCGGGGACCGCAGTTCCGGCCCCCTCGACGCTGTTCGAGGTCAGGATCGGATGGGCCATCGCCATCTTCCTCGGCCTGGCCGGCCTGGACCACCTGCTGACGGCGACCTTCGCTCGGGACGTGTACGAGCGGGACCTGCAGCGCGGCATCAACCGCTTCCGATGGATCGAGTACTCCGTCAGCGCCACGGTCATGGTCATCGTGATCAGCTTCTACTGGGGCATCACGTCGATTAACGCCGTGATCGCCATTGCCGGGGCCAACGTCGCGATGATCCTGTTCGGCTGGTTGCAGGAGCGGATGAACCCTCCCGGGCGAACCTCGACCACGATGCTTCCCTTCTGGTTCGGTTCGCTCGTGGGGATCGCCCCGTGGGTGGCGATGACTGTGAACCTCATCGGCTCCACCACGGTCCCCGGCGCTGTCTATGCCATCTTCATCGTTCAGGGGCTCTTCTTCTTCTGCTTCGGCCTCAACCAGTGGCTTCAGTACCGGGAAGTCGGGCGCTGGGCCGCCGACGCGGTGGGTGAGAA
>JAJAYM010000180.1 GCA_027117675.1 Actinomycetes bacterium
GCACTACACCTACAAGCTGGCCTGGCTTGCGGCGCTCACCGGGCACCTCGGCGCCCAGGTAACGCAGTCCACCCCGCTGGCTGTCGTCGGAGACTTCAACGTGGCGCCCACCGACGCTGACGTCTGGGATCCGGCAAAGTTCATCGGTGCCACCCACGTCACGGAGGCCGAGCGCACGGCTTTCGAAGGCATCAAGTCTCTTGGCCTGAGCGACGTCTTCCCGCGCGCCCTCAAGGGCGACCACCCCTTCACCTTCTGGGACTACCGAGACGGCGCCTTCCATCGCGGTATGGGCATGCGGATCGACTTCGTCCTGGCGAACGCCGTGCTGCAGTCAGCCGTTAAGGACGCCTACGTCGATCGGGAGGCCCGCAAGGGTAAGGGGCCAAGCGACCACGCTCCGATCGTGGTCGACCTCGATCACTGAGACGTCCACGAGCGACGCCCCACGAGGGAACCAGCGCGGTGATGGGCGGGTCACCCTGAGTGAGACGGATCGTCTGATCGGACGATCTGTGGTGAACCGCAACCCAGAGACCCTCGTTCGTCCTACGGTTCGACGACCTGCACCATTTCAATCTGCTTGGGGGGACCTACGCCCGTGTCGCTTTCTCGACCGCGCTCGCTGCGCCGCACCACCACTCTCACGACAGTGGCAGCTGTGGGCTTGCTCGGCACCGGGCTGCTCGGTACCGCACAGGCCGCTCCGCCTACGTCCACCACTGTCACCGGCACGGTCAAGACCGCCAGCGGCACTGGCGTCTCCGGCGTCAAGGTCAACATCAAGGTCGGCGCTACCACTGCGGTGTCGGCAACCACCAGTTCGACCGGAGCTTTCTCCGCCACGGTTCGAACGGGCACAGCCACCGTCGACCTGATCGGCCCGACAGCCTCAGCCACCGGACTCCCGCAGGTGTGGGCCTTCAAGAACGTCGGTACCAGCATCGTCAACAACGGGGTGCTCACCTTCACGTTGCCTGCTGCCAGCCCAGAGACTGCCAGGGTTCAGCGGGCAAACGTCGGCGTGGCCGGCGTCCCCGTTGTGCAATGCGGTGCGGCGACGAGTACGGCGGACGCGGCGGTCGTTTTGGTCGGATCGGCTGCGGTCGCACCGACGCAGGACTTCACCGGTGCCACCACCAATGCCTCGGGCGATGTCGTCATCAATGCCTTCGGAGACACCAACTTCGGGCGCCTCTGCGGTGCGTACACGCAGACCGTCGATGGCGCCGCCACGGATTTCCTAGCCAGAAGCGGCGTCAAGGACACCGCGGCAATCAGCGGCATCACCTTGTTCGCGCCACCGACGGTTCCCCAGACCGGAACGATCAAAGACAACTTGGGTAACGCCAAGAGTGGGCTCACCGTGGCATTCCGCTCCGCCGGTGGCCAGGTCGACTCGGCCAGTGCACCCACCAGTACCTCTGGCGCGTTCTCTTGTGCGATCGCATCTGGCAGTGTCTTCGCCAGGCTCAACAGCCGTTCGCTGTCGAGTACCGTGGCGCCACCGACCAACATTCCGCGGTCCTTCAAGGCCACGATCGACGGCACTGCGAACGGCACCACGGCCTGGAACGTGAATCTTCCGGCAACGGTTCGGCTGGATGTCAAGGTCATCAACGCCGACGGCAGTCCGGTGGAGAATGCTGTTGTGCGTCCGGTCGCCACCGGTGGCTATGACGCCGCGAACCCCGTCGTGCTGGTCTCCGGCCAGCCAGCCGCTCAGATCAACCAGCAGATCTACAGTGACGGCCTGAGCAACAACCTGGGGATCACCAGCGTTCGCCTTTTCCCCGACACGTCGCTGGGCTCCTTCACCGTACCAAGAACATCGGTGGCGGACTCAGCCGGACGACGACAGTCGCGGCCGGCACAGCGTTGACGTCGAACACGACAATCACGGTCGTACTGCCGGCCGCGGCCGAGGCCCTGAGTCAAACAGCTAAGGCGGGTCCCCCTGGGGCCCGCCTTCGCCTGTGTCGACGGCCCACAGCGAGGCCGACGAGCGCCACTAGGCTGACGGCCGTGAGTCAGCGTCTGGTGGTCCGACCGATCTCGGCTGACGAGCACCTCGCCGTCATCACCGACGCCAGCGGATCCTTTCTCCAAACCCCCGCATGGGCAACGGTCAAGGTCGACTGGACCCACGAGAGCCTCGGCTGGTTCGACGGAGCCGATTTGGTGGGAGCGGCGCTCGTCCTCTATCGCACCCTCCCGCGAACCAGCAGGTCGCTTGCCTACCTGCCAGAAGGCCCCGTCATTGACTGGCAGCGCTACCCCACCAGCACGGTGACGACTCCGCTGCTTGTGCACCTTCGCCACCGCAAGGCCTTCTCGGTCAAGATGGGTCCGCCCGTCGTGGCGCGGCGCTGGGAGGCTCGCACCCTCAAGGCGGCAATGGCAGCAGACGACGTTCAGCGACTCTCCGACGTCCCGGCGGACGCCACCTCGAGCACCGCCGCCGATGTGCTGGAGGCGCTTGCGTCAGCTGGCTGGACGCGGCAACGTTCCAGCGCCGGGTTCGGTGACCTTCAACCCCGCTACGTCTTTCAGGTTCCGCTTGCCGGCCGAACACTTGATGAGGTGTTCGCCGGCTTCAACCAGCAGTGGCGCCGCAACATCCGCAAAGCCCAGAAATCCGGCGTCGAGGTGACGTTAGGCGACGCGTCCGACCTGCCTGACTTTCATCAGGTGTACACCGAGACCGCTCAGCGCGACGGCTTCACACCGCGGCCGCTCACTTACTTCCAACGCATGTGGGACGCCATGCGCGTAGAAGCCGGCGACGACCGGATCCGGCTTTACCTCGCCCGGCACGAAGGCCACCTCCTCGCCGCCACCACCTGGGTCCGGGTCGGTGCGCACGTCTGGTACTCATACGGCGCCTCGGCCAGCGAGGGACGAGAGCTGCGTCCCAGCAACGCTATCCAGTGGAAGATGATCGAGGACGCGCACTCCTCCGGTGCCTCGATCTATGACCTTCGCGGCATCTCCGACACGCTTGACTCGAACGACCCCCTCTTCGGCCTCATCCAGTTCAAGGTGGGAACCGGGGGCGCGGCCGTCGAGTACGTGGGGGAGTGGGACTACCCGCTCAACCGTTTGTTGCACAAAGCTTTCACCTACTACCTGGGACGCCGCTAACTGATGTTTGCTCTGCACATCGAGTCTGAGCGCTGGCGCGCGCACGCTGCCGCGCTCACCGTCAGACTCCCCGGCATCGTGCCGGTGGCCAAAGGCAATGGCTACGGATTCGGTTTGGCGATGCTTGGCGCAGAAGTGGAGCGCCTTGGCCGCGACACCGTCGCTGTCGGCACGCTGGATGAGGCCCCATTGGTGCACGACGCCTTTCGCGGTGACGTGCTCGTCCTGACCCCTTGGCACCCGGCGATCGACCCAGAGCCAGCCGATGATGACCGCCTGATCCTCACCGCGTCATCTCTTGAGGGGGTACGAGCGCTCAGTGGGCTCGGCAGGCGGGTGGTGGTCGAACTGCTCACCTCCATGCGGCGTTTCGGTCTGGACGAGGAGGCCATCGCCGTCGCCGTCCCCGACATCCGCCGACTCGCACTTGAGGGTTTCGCTCTGCACCTGCCGATCGACAACGGCGCGCTTTCACGAGTCGCTGAGATCAGCAGCTGGGTCCGCACCCTGCGCCGCCATCAGCTTCCGACCGACACCCTCTGGGTCAGCCACGTGTCGGACGCCGAACTGGCAACACTTGCCCGCCGTCACCCCGAGACACACTTTCGCCCAAGGATCGGCACCGAGCTGTGGCTCGGAGACCGCGGGTCTTACCGCGCGAGAGGTACGGTGCTCGCCGCGCACCCAACCCCGCGGGGCGTGCGGTTCGGCTACCGACAACGCAAGACCCCCGGTGACGGCCATCTGCTCATCGTCGGTGGCGGCACTTCCCACGGGGTTGCGCTTTCGGCGCCTCGATTGGTCACCGGAGTAACTTCGCGCCTCAAGCTCGCCGGCGAAGGGGCTCTCGAAGCTGGCGGGCGAGCCTTGTCGCCCTTCTACGTCGCGGGGCAGCGTCGCTGGTTCGCCGAGCCTCCACACATGCAGGTTTCGATGATTTGGCTGCCGTCTGGCGTATCGCCACCGGTCATCGGCAGTCAGATCGACGTTGATGTCAGGATGACCACGACGACCTTCGACCGCGTCATTCTGCACTAGGAGTGAGGTAACTTGACGCGTCAACGACCGGTGCCGACGAGTGACGTGCGGTGACAATGCGGCTGCGACCTGGCAACTCCCGTGACGTCGCAACGTTCACCCGCCTCATCAACGCCGAGAGCCAGTGGCTGCGCGGCGAGGACACCTGGCAGGAGGATGAGCTAGCCGCGATTCTGATCAGCGCGACTGGCGAACCCGCCGACAGCGACAGGTACCTCGAGGTCAATGGCGAGGTAATGGCAGCTATCCACGTGCACCTCAGTGAGCTGTTCACCAAAGGAACGCTTCACCTCGCTCTGCCACCAGGACCCGACCGTGCCGACCACGCTCGCACTCTCATCGACGCGGCTGCGCGCATTGTGCAGAGCAGTCCCCACACTCCCGTCGATGCTGATCTGCAGCTGGACGTGGCACGCGATGACACCGAGCTGCTTGCCGTCCTCGACGAGATCGGCTTCCGCGTGGTGCAGAAGGAGACCATCCTCGAAGGCGACATCCTCGATGCACCAGCTCCGTCGTGGCCGGCGAGTATCCAGGTGTCCACGTTCAGCGTGATGCGCGACCTCAAGGACGGTTACGAGGTGATTCGCGAGTGCTTCGTTTCCAAACTGGGTGGCTGGCACCTCGCGTGGAACGACTACGAATACAGCGTGCAGAAC
>JAJAYM010000181.1 GCA_027117675.1 Actinomycetes bacterium
ACACAATTGTCAGCGAGGAGAGCACGTTCGCCGCCAACGAGAACGTCGCGACCGTCCAGCTGGTGGCCGCTGGCCAGCCCGGTATCTACACGGTGAGCTACCGAGTGGTCTCGGCCGACGGTCACATCGTCAGTGACAAGTTTGAGTACGAGCTCGTCGACACATCGGCCCCTACCTCGAACGAGCCCAACCAGACCAACGACGCATCACAGGCGGCAGCGACGAGTGCGCCCAACGACGAGTCCGACGGCTCTAATGGCTCAGTCGTCTGGGTGCTGGGCCTCGGCGCGATCGGCATAGCCCTTGTTGCCGCCATGATCGCCGTTGCCGTGCGAGGGCGGCGTGACCGCACCGACTGACGTCGCGCCCCCTGAGACTGCGCGACGCTCCGCAACCGCGCTGTGGACGTTCGCGGCGCTTGCGCTAGCCGTCAGCGGCGTGGTCATCGCGTTCATTGTCGGCGCGGGTACGCCCCGCACCTCCCCCTCGGGGTTTCCCGAGGCGTCTCTGCTCGTCCAGTGGGCACTCCCCAGCGCCCGAGCGATCATCGACCTCCTCGCTGCAACAACGGTCGGACTGCTGCTCGCCGCCGCCGCGTTGTTGCCATCGTCGAAGGATCTGTTGGCTCCGGCACCGGCACGCGCTGCTCGGCTGGCGTCCTGGTTGGCGTGGGTATGGGCGCTGCTCGCTCTCGTCGTCGTTGTCCTCTCATACGCGGAGACGTTCGCGACGACGGTCACAGACTCGCTGGGCCTGCCGAAGCTGCTGAGCTTCGTCAGCCAGTCCAATCAAGGGTCCGCGTGGCTGGTCGCTGCTTCTTTGGCCGCGTTTGCCGGTGTGGTCGCGCGCGAGGCCGACCGACCGCTCGGCGCCTGGGTCGCCCTACTGCTCGCCCTCGGCGCCACGCTTCCGCCGGCGGTCACCGGGCATGCGGCTTCCGCTGGCAACCATGACCTCGCGACCTCCTCATTGGTCGTGCACATCATGGGCGTCTCACTGTGGGTCGGTGGACTACTCGCGCTCGTCTGGTACGCGCGCACCGACGGCCGCTTTCTGCCACTGGCCGTCAGACGCTTCAGCCCGCTGGCCTTCTGGGCTTTCGTCGGTGTCGGCGTCAGTGGTGCCGTGAACGCACTGATTCGGCTCGGCGACATCGATGTGCTCTTCACCACGCAGTACGGCGCCGTTGTCCTCATCAAGGTGATGGCGTTCGTCGCGCTCGGCTTGCTGGGATGGGCGCATCGGCGTCACGCGCTGCCGCAGTTGGACGCAGGTGCGCCACACGCCTTTGCCCGCCTAGCCGCTGTCGAAGCAGCCATCATGGTGTTCACCATCGGGGTGGGCGTCGGTCTCGCGGCGACCGCGCCACCAGCGAGCGACGCTACCGAGGCTCCCCCGCCCGCCGAGGTGCTGTTGGGCTTCCCGCTGCCCGACGCCCCTAGTGTTCTGGCGATCCTGACCGGCTGGCGGCTCGACCTTCTCGTGCTCGCCGTGCTGCTCGCTGCAGGCGCGCTCTACGGACGCGGCCTTCTCCGCATGCACCGGCGTGGTGACCGATGGCCGGTCGGACGGACGATCGCCTGGTACGCCGGGCTCGCATTTGTCGCATTCGGCACGCTGTCGGGGCTGGCGGCCTACGGCCGAACGTCGTTTAGCCTGCACATGACCCAGCACATGACGCTCAGCATGATTGCGCCGTTGCTCCTGGTACTCGCGGCGCCGATCACCCTTGCTTTGCGGGCACTACCCGCGGCCGGCTCGAAACAGCCAGCTGGCGCACGCGAGTGGTTGCTTGCAGCGCTGCACAGCCCTTTCGGACGCGTGCTCACCCATCCGGTGACTGCGTTCGTGCTCTTCATCACCGCGCCCTACGTGATCTACTTCAGCGGAATCTTCGAGCTCGCGATGCGCGACCATTGGGCCCATCAGTTGATGTACGTGCACTTCGTCCTCGTGGGTTTCTTGTTCTACGAGTCGCTCATCGGACTAGACCCCGTCCCCTATCGCGCCTCTCACCCGATGCGGATGGTCGCCATCTTCGCCTCGCTTGCCTTCCACGCCTTCTTTGCTGTCGCCTTGATGAGCGGCGACGCCGTCATTGCCGCCACCTTCTACGAGACTCTCGACCGAGACTGGTGGCCCGACCTGCTCGAGGACCAGACGAGCGGAGCCTCATTCGCATGGGCGTTCGGCGAGCTGCCTGGCATCCTCGTCCTCGTTGTCCTGCTCTTCCAATGGTCACGTGAGGACGACCGGAGGGCCAGGCGCGAGGACCGTCAGGCCGACCGCGACAACAACGCCGAACTGGCCGCGTACAACCAGATGCTCCAAGACCGACGCGACACTCCCCCTGCCTGAGCCGTTGAGGAAGTCAGACCAGTGCGGGGCGCGAGACTCCGATGCCGCCGGGAGTCTTAGCCCCGAAGCGCGCGATCTCGCGGTCGATGTCGAGCGGCTGGATCCGCGCACGACCGGCCAACATCTGGTCGTCGATGCGGTCGGCTGGCACCAACCAGGAGACCTCAAACTCAAGTCCGTCAGGATCTTCGGCGTACAACGCCTTGGTTGTCGAGTGATCGGAAGAACCCTTGAGGGCCCTAAGTCGGATCAGTCGATCGGCGGTATCGGCCAGGTCAGTGAGCGTGTCGACCTCCCACGCCAGGTGGTAGAGACCGACAGCGCCACGACCAGCAGCTGACGGTCCAGCCGACGGCCCGATACCGAAGAGTCCGAGGTCGTGGTCGTTGCTCGAGCCGGGTGCCCTTAGAAAGGCTGCGCCGGGCAGTTCCGGCATTCCAGGGATCGGGGCGAAGCCGAGAGCCTCCGCGTAGAAGGCAACGCTGCGTGGCACGTCCCGTACATACAGAACAGCATGGTTGAGGCGGTGGACAGCCATGCTTCACCTTCCCAGGGGGTAGTGGATGTGACTTCCTGCTCAACTTACATGAATGTTCAAGTATTCCGCTACCATCACGACTATGGCTTCCTCCCACACCGCACCAGCCGGCGTCCGCTGGCTCAATGCCGATGAGCAGTCCACCTGGCGCGCCTTCCTGGCGATGAACAAGCTGATCCGCGAGACGCTCGAACGGCAGTTGCAGCAGGACGCCGGTATGCCGATGACGTACTACATCATCTTGGCAATGCTCTCTGAAGCCCCCGATCGGACGCTGCGGATGACCGAGCTGGCCGCAATGGCCGGAACGTCGCAGAGTCAGCTCTCACATGCCGCCACGCGCCTGGAAGAGTCCGGCTGGATCGAGCGCCGCCGCTGCCAGGGCGACAAGCGCGGCTACCAGGCCGTCCTCACCGACGCCGGTTTCGCAATCCTCCGTTCGGTGTCTCCCAGCCACGTCGAGAGCGTCCGGTCAGTGCTCTTCGACGCGCTGACCCCCCAACAGGTGAGCCAGCTCCGCGCCATCGCCGGCGCCGTGACGAACCCCGAAGTGTGATCGCCAAACCCGCGGTCAACACAGCCTGGAACCAGGCCGGCTGCCGGAGGTACTGTCAGGAGGCAACAGGTCATCGATAGCCGGCCATCTCCTCCAGGCGCGCGACGCGGTCGGCTGTGGGTGGGTGCGTGGAAAACAGCTTGCTGATGCCACCCACCCGGAACGGGTTGGCAATCATCAGCGCGCTCGCCGTCTCCAGTTCGGGCTCCGGACGCAGCGGCGCAGCCTGGACTCCCTGCTCAAGTTTGCGAAGCGCGGACGCCAGCGCCATCGGATCGCCGGTGTACTTCGCTCCTGACTCATCCGCCTGGTACTCACGCGACCTGCTGATCGCGAACTGAATCAGCGATGCGGCAATCGGCCCGAGGATCAGCAGCGCCAGCAAGCCGATGATGTTCCCGCGCTCGCGGTTTCCGCCGATCGGCAGCAGCCAGGCGAACTGAGCGACAAACATGATCACCGATGCCATCGTGGCGGCAACGGATGCGATGAGAATATCGCGGTTGTAAACATGGGCCAACTCATGGGCCAGGACGCCGCGCAGTTCGCGTTCGTCGAGTAGCTGCAGAATCCCTTCGGTGCAGCAGACCTTGGCGTTATTCGGGTTGCGGCCTGTGGCGAAAGCGTTTGGCGCCATCGTCGGTGACACGTAAAGCTGCGGCATCGGCTCACCCTGCTGCATGGCGAGGTTTTGCACGATCCGATACATCGTCGGCTGCTCAGCCTCGGTGACCGGTTGGGCCTTCATGGCACGAATCGCGAGTGAGCCGCTGTTCCAGTATGAGAAAGAGTTCATTCCAACCGCGATCACGAATGCGATGACGAGGCCCTGCGTGCCGCCGAGCCAAACGCCGATGACCATGATGACGGCCGCCATGAGCCCCAGCAGGAAGGCGGTCTTGATGCCGTTGACAGAGCGGTTCATACCTGCACTCTTACCATCTGCGACTGAGAATCTGCTGTGAACTTCACAGCCGGTCAACTAGTCCAAGAGCCAGCGAGGGCGCGAACGAGAAGGCCACCGTGAGCGCGAGGCATGCGACAACCGCAACCGACGACGTCCACGAACTGATCGCCAGCTGTTCGGCCGACTCGCCGGAGTCAACACCGTCTGGGCGGCGGAAGAGCTGTGCGGCCCACGCCAGGTAGTACGCGAGGCCGATCACCGTGGCAACGGCCATGACGGCTGCTAACCACCACAATCCGCCGTCGACTGGAACGACGAGCACGCGCACCTTCACGAGGAGACCAATCAACCCAGGTGGAAGTCCAGCAAGACTGGCCAGGAAGAGGGCGAGCGCGAGAGCAAGCCACGGGCTGCGCCACACCAGCCCGCGGTAGTCGGCGAGAGACTCTGCTCCCGCGCGCTTGGCCACGATGGCGACGACGCCGAATGCTCCGAGGTTCATCGCCGAGTAGGCGACTAAGTAGCCAACCACCGCGCCCGTTACGCCAGGCCCCCACACCACAGATCCCGACACGGC
>JAJAYM010000182.1 GCA_027117675.1 Actinomycetes bacterium
CGCCAAGTGCGCGTAGCGTCCGATCGGGCCGATGTGCCCGCCCTCCTCGAGCTCGACGCGAAAGAGCGTGCGGGGATCCCCTGGCTGGGCGGTCTCTCTGATCCGCGCCACCCACTTGGCTGGCTCATGAACCAACACCCTGGGATCGTGAAGTGCGCCGGTCACCAACAGCTCGGGTCGCCCTTCGCTCGGCACGTTCTCGTACGGCGAGTACGACAGCAGGTAGTCGAACTGCTGCTTGATCCGCGGGTCACCCCACTCGTCCACCTCTTTGGCCGTCAGCGGCACGTTGTGGTCGAACATCGAGTTCACTACGTCGACGAACGGGACCTCGGCGACGACCGCACGCCAGCGGTCTGGACGGATGGAGTACGCCACGCCCTGCAACAAACCACCGGCGGATAGACCGTTCGAGACGATCCGGTCGCCGTCCACCAGCCCGCGCGCCGCCATGCCATCTGCGACGTCGATGAAGTCGGTGAAGGTGTTGAGCTTGTTCATCATCGATCCGTCGAGGTACCAGCGACGACCCATCTCGCCACCACCGCGAACCAGCGCTTGGGCCACCACGACACCGCGATCGAGCAAGCTCACTAGACACGAGTCGAAGCCCGGCCAGAACGAACTCTCGTATGCTCCGTAGCCGTACAACAGCATCGGCGCCGAGCCGTCGAGCGGCGTCTCTCGACGCCGGGCGACCTTGACGGGCACCCGGACGCCATCGCGGGCATCGACCCAGATGAGCTCCTGCAGATACTGCTCGGGGTCGTAGTTCTGGACAACCTGGCTCTTGACCAATGTGCGGGACCCGCTGTTGAGGTCGATCTGCAGCCACTGGATCGGCTGGATGAACGACTCAACCTCGACCATCACATGATCGGCGTCGGGCTCTTCGTTGTGCCACAGAACCATCAACCCGCCAGCCACCCCTGGCTCGACGCGAACTGCATCGGCAAGCGTCACCGATGACTCTGCGAGTGCGTCGATCGCGAACACATGCAACACCTGGTGCGCCTCAGTAACAGCGGAGACCACAACGTGCCGGACAAAAACGTCGATGTCATGCAGCCGCACCCCAGGCGTTTCCGGCAACAGCTCAACCCATGAGTCGGCACTCGACGTCTCGAGGGGAGTCCGCATCAACCGAAAATCTTCGGCGCCGTCGTTCGTCAGCAGCAGCAGATCGCCACCGCCACCACCTGGTCGGTGCGCCACCGAGTACAGGACACCCTCTCGGCGAGGAGTCACCACCCGGGCGGGCGTCTCCGGCTTTTCGGAGTCAACGAGCCAGACCTCGGAAGTAGTGCCGCTGGCCGAGGAAATCATCACGTAGTGGTCAGCGCGGTCCTCCCAGAGCATGACATCGAACTTCTCATCGAGATCTTGATAGACAAGCACGTCAGCCGCTCGGTCGGTGCCGATGCGGTGGCGCCAGACCTGATACGGCCGATACCTCTCGTCGTGCACCACATAGAAGAACGTGCCGCTGTCGGCAGACCACGCGCCCCCGTAGTACGTGTGCGGGATCGTGTCTGCGAGGTCCTCTCCGGTCGTGGTGTCACGGAAGTGCAGTTCGTACACCTCATCGCCAGCCACATCCGTGGAGTAGGCCAGGTAGCGAGCGTCGGGACTGACGAGCATGATCCCCAGCTCGAGAAACTCCCCAGCGGAGACGAGCTGGTTCTGGTCCAACAGCAGATGCTCGTCGCCAGCGTCATCGACTCTCCAGAGCTGGGAGTACTCGCCGCCCTCGGGATCGCGGGTGAAGTACTCGTACTTACCTTCGCGCCAACGGGCCGACTCCTCCTGCGGCGGGATGCGGTCGAACATCTCGGCCCTGAGCTGCTCGACAAAGGGCCGCAGCGGCTCCATCTCAGAGTCGAAGTGGGCCCGCTCCGCTCTCAGGTACGCGAGCGACTCCTCGCCGTGCTTGTCCTTCAACCAGGCGTACGGGTCGGGTCGCTCAACCCCGTGCTCACGGTGGACATGCGGATGCTGCGGCGCGACCGGTGGCTGGCTCATGACCGAGGACGCTACCAACGGATCGCTAACTCAGCAGCGCACGGACCACGTCGGCGTCCAAGCCGTAGCGGGTGTTGCCCTTGCGGCCGACGACCGTCGGCGCCATCAACATCGAGTTGAGGACGGACTCCTCGGTAGCGTCGACGACCGCTTCGAAGAGCGGGTCGAGGCCGGCACCGACCACTCGCGCGGCCGACGAGACGTTGCCGCGTTGTTGCCGCAATCCAGTCGCGAACGCCATGAAGATCTCGCCGCTGCCGTGGTGCGCCGTCGACCCGGTACGCGCCAGGCCGAGGCCGGCACGGCGAGCGAGCCGCTCACATCCGGCATGGTCGACGGGGGCATCCGTTGCCACCACAACGATGCACGACCCCTTGGGCCCCGGATCGGCCGCAACGGCAGGAGCGGCGTCAGCCGGGTTGGGGATGCGGCGTCCGACGGGCACGCCGTCCACCGTCAATCGGCCGAACTCGCCGAAGTTCGACATCACCAACACCCCCACGATGTGCCCTGACGGCAGCGCTCGCGACGACGTACCGATGCCGCCCTTGAACCCGAGGCAAGCCATCCCGGTGCCACTGCCAACCGCCCCTTCGGCCGGTGGTTCTACGGCCCCGATCGACGCGCGCGCGGCCGCAAGTGCGGCTGCGACGTCGGACTCCTCGACCTGCATCGCACGCGGCTCATTGAGGAAGGAGTCGTCGCACTCGGCGACGACGGGGATCATGACGTCGTCAGCGCCAACCATGGCGTTCTCGGCGATCAACAGCCGGCATACGGCGTCGTAGACACGACCGAGCTGCATGGTCGACGTCAAGAAGATCGGCGACTCGAGCAGCCCCCACTCGCTGGCCGTCAGAAACCCGGTCATCTCGCCGGCGCCGTTCAAGGCGACCGCGCCGAACGGCATCGGCGCGCCGAAGGTGTCACCGCCGGGGTCGACCACCGTCACCCCGGTACGCGCGACACCCCGGCCCACGGGAGGTGGGGGCTCGTCACGCCAGACAGTGGCATGACCGACGCCGACACCAGGCACGTCGAGCATCGAGTTGGTCGGTCCGGTGGGCAGCACGCCAATGGCGGCATCGAGATCTCGGAAGCGAGGCACCGTGACATCATGCCGAACATGACACTGAGGACACCGGTGGTGTGGTCAGATGCCTGCCTTTTGCACGATCCCAAGGGCGAGGTGTGGGTGGGCGTCCCGATCGAGGGAACCGAGATCGCCGCCAGGGCCGAGGTCATCAGAGCAGCCATGGAGGCAGCCGGCGCCCCTGTGACGACAGCGACACCGCACGACGACACCGTGCTCGACGCGGTCCACGACCGAGGTCTCACCAGGTGGCTCAGCACCAGCCTCGCCGACTGGGAGCGAGACGGCTTCCCCACCAACCCCGGCCAAGATCGCGTCGTCCCCTACGTCTTCCCCACACAGGCGATGCTCGGGGGGATGCCGCTGCGCTCACCGGTAGCCGTGCACGGCAGGGCCGGCCAGTACGGCTACGACACGATGACGCTCGTCGGCCCCGGCACGTGGCAGGCAGCCAGAGGCGCAGTGGACGCCGCGCTCACCGCCGTCGACCTCGTCGCGTCCGGTGACCACGCCGTCGCCTACGCCCTCTGCCGCCCACCCGGGCACCACGTCACCGTGGATGGATACGGCGGTTCGTGCTATCTCAACAACGCCGCAGTCGCCGCTCAGGCCCTGCGTGGCAAGGGACATGAGCGGGTCGCCGTGATCGACATCGACGCCCATCACGGCAACGGAACACAAATGATCTTCTACGGCCGCTCCGACGTCTTCTACGGTTCGGTGCACGTCGACCCGGCCGCCGGTTGGTTCCCTCACTACGTCGGTCACGCCGACGAGACGGGGCGCGACGGAGGCGTCGGGGCCAACCACAATGTTCCGCTCGCCGAAGGCACCGCCGACGACCGGTGGCTCGAAGGCGTCGCCTCCCTCGCCGAGGACGTGCGTCGGCACGGCGCCACCGCCCTTGTCGTTTCCCTCGGCGTCGACGCTGCGATCAACGATCCCGAAAGCCCGTTACAGATCACCGACGACGGCTATCGCGCGGCCGGTGAGCAGCTGGCAGCCCTGGGTCTGCCCACCGTCGCGGTGCAAGAAGGCGGCTATCACCTACCCTCTCTCGGAGGATTGGTGGTCGCCACGATCACCGGGTTGGAGACGCGCGAGCGAAGGCATGGTCAGTGATCAAGGGGGCGCTGGCGCTCGCGATAGTCGCCACCGTTCCGTCGCTCGGTTCGGCGACGGCGTCGGCCGACATCCGCGCACTCCCGCCAAGCGTGAGCGCCCAGCCAGCCCCGGTCGACCGACTCGTCGTCAAGTTCGCCACCACTGGCGTGACGGCTCGCGCTGCGGCGTCCAGCGAAGCCACACGTGTCTCCAGCAGAACGCCCAGACCCTTGGGGGGCGGCTGGTTCCTCGTGCGCGGTATTGACGACCTGGGCGCCGCCAGGGCAACTCTCGCGGCCAGCCCCGGTGTCCGCCGCGTTCAGGCCGACCACTCCCGACGCGCCTTCGGTGACCGGTACTACCGGCGCTACCAGCCGTACCTGCGGGCGTCCATGGACGTCGATCGGGCCTGGCGCCGCAGCTCAGGTCGAGGTGTCACCGTCGCGGTCATCGACACCGGCGTCGATCCCAATCACGAAGACCTACCCAAGCTCCTCCGCGGACGAGACTTCCTATCCCGCCGCCCCAACCCCTCCGCCCGCAACG
>JAJAYM010000183.1 GCA_027117675.1 Actinomycetes bacterium
CCTCGGCGGAGGTCCTGAGGCTATCGGCTTCGCGCTCGGCGGACTGATCGTGCTCGCCTTCTTCGGTGTCGACGTCGTGGCGCTGCGGATGAGCGCACGGTGGGACCCTGCGACGACCTTCCTGTTGGTCATGGTCGAGTACATCACCAAGATTGTTCTCCTCGGAGTCCTGCTGCTGGTTCTCAGTGAACAGGACGCCATAAACGGGGAATCCGTGGCGCTCGCCGTTGGGCTCACCACAGTGGTGTTCTTGGCCTTCTTGGTCGTTGCCCACGTGCAGGTTCCCACGTTCGTCGTGGAGCCGTCTGCGCACGACACCGACAACGCCCAGGAGACGTGAGGAGTTTCACGCGGTAGGGCGCTCCCTCAGTTGGTAACCGGGTTCGTGAGACTGCTAGGGTCCGGAACCGATGGCCCAGGAAGATCGCCCGCACAAGCCGCGGCACGACGCAGCGGCTGACGTAGGTGCCTGGGACATCGTTGCCTACTTACTTTCCGGCATAGTCGTCTGGGGTGGGGCTGGCTGGCTGCTCGACTGGTGGTTGGGAACGTCGTTCCTGGTTGCCGTCGGCATCTTGCTCGGTGGAGGACTCTCGACCTTCGCGGTGTACCGCCGCTACGGGTCGTTCGACCCTCCCACCTCCCGCGACGAGAAGCCGGCGAGTCCGACGGCCTGACCCGCTGAAAGGAGCCTGCGTGACCGCGTGGGTGCGTGTCGAGGAGAGCGAAGGTTTTGCTCCTCCGGACGCCCGTGCTTTCGACCTCCCGCCTCTCTTCGACAGCGTCGAGTGGTTGACGAAGCCGGCGTTGCAGATCGTCCTGTCCGTCGTCATCATCTCGGCGTTCTTTCTTTTGACCACTCGACGGATCAGCGTGGTCCCGGGTCGGCTCCAGTTCGCCGCCGAAGGGGTTTACGGCTTCGTCAGAAACACCATCGCTCGCGACATCATCGGGTCGCACGACTTCCGGGCATTCCTCCCCTTGCTGCTGACGCTGTTCACCTTCATCTACGTGAACAACGTATTTGGGGTGATCCCGCTCATTCAGTTCCCAACGATGTCGCACATTGCTTTCCCAGTCGTCCTCGCGATGGTCGTATGGGTTGTCTTTAACTACGTCGGCATCAAGCGCAAGGGATTCGTTGTGTACTTCAAGGGAGTCATGTTCCCCCCCGGCGTGCCCGGATGGGTCTATGTCCTTCTGGCCCCGATCGAGCTCGTGTCGACGATCATCATTCGACCACTCACGATGGCCGTTCGTCTCTTTGCCAACATGTTTGCCGGGCACATGCTCATTCTCGTCTTCATGCTTGGGGCCGAGTACATGCTCATCGAGGGGGGTGCTGTACTCAAAGCCATCAGTGTCGTCCCCTTTGCGCTGGGTATCGGGATCACCTTCTTCGAGTTGTTGATCCAGTTCCTCCAAGCCTACGTTTTCGTTCTTCTGACCGCCCTGTACATCGCAGGTGCGATTTCCGAGGAGCACTAGTCGGACCGCGCCAAGCGGTCTCACCCGAAAGGAAGCACCAATGGAAGGTTCACTGAACGCAGTCGGCTACGGCCTGGCTGCGATTGGCCCAGGAGTGGGTATTGGCCTGATCTTCGCCGCGTACATCAGCGGGGTTGCTCGTCAGCCGGAGGCCAGGAGCACCCTTCAGGGCATCGCGCTCCTCGGCTTCGCGCTGGTCGAGGCGCTGGCCCTGCTCGGCTTCGTCCTGTTCTTCCTCTAAGCCGGTCATGACGTACCTACTGAGTGTCGGAGTCCGCGCCGCGGAGGAGCCCAAACCTCTCCTCCCGGAGACGGCTGAGATCATCATCGGGTTGGTCGCGTTTGTCATCCTGCTCTGGATCATCACCAAGAAGGTCGTTCCGGTCTTCGAAAAGATGTATGCCGAGCGGACCGAAGCGATCGAGGGTGGTCTGGTCAAGGCGGAGGAAGCGCAAGCACAGGCGGCTGCTGCTCTTGAGCAGTACCAGGCACAGCTGGCTGACGCTCGGGGTGAGGCTGGTCAGATCCGTGAGGAGGCCCGCACCCAGGGGGCGTCGATCCTCGCCGAGATGCGTCAGCAGGCCCAGGCCGAGGCTGACCGCTTGGTGGCCAACGCCCAGGTACAGATCGAGGCGGAGCGCTCTTCGGCGATCGCCTCGCTTCACGCCGAGGTGGGCACCCTCGCCAGCCAGCTGGCCGAAAAGATCGTGGGTGAGTCGTTGACTGATGACGAGCGCCAGCAGCGTGTGATCGACCGCTTCCTTGCCGATCTCGAGAGTGAGTCATCGGGGCAGGCAAACTGATGCAGGGAGCTAGCCGCGAGTCGCTGTCCTCCGCCACCGAGCGGCTGGACACGGTTCTGGCGTCTGCGATCACTGAGGCTGGGGACGTTGCTGAGCGAGCGACCCACTGGGTCGGAAGGTTCATGCCGTCAGTGGCGCAACGTGTTGAGACGGTGCTCCCGGTAGTGGGACCGCTCGGTATCGGCGACGCCTTGTTCTCGGTTGCCGCTCTTCTGGATGCGCAGCCTTCCCTGCGCGGTGCCCTCACCGATCCGGCTCGCAGCGGTGCGGACAAGGCGTCCTTGGCGCAGGAGCTGCTCGGTGGCAAGGTGCCCGAGCAAGTGGTCGATCTAGTCTCCGAGATGGTCCGGTCGCGTTGGTCGAAGCCTCGCGATCTTGCCGAGGCCGCAACTCGGATGGGCGTAGAAGCAGTTTTGGTCTCTGCGCAGCGGCACGACCGGCTCGCTGACGTTCAGGATGAGCTCTTCCGGTTCGCTCGCATTGTCGCAGCGCAACCAGAACTGCGGTTGGCTCTCACTGATCGGGCGCTTCCGGTTGATCGCAAGTCCGACCTACTCACTGAGCTTCTCAAGGAGAAGACGACAGTGGAGACGGCACGGCTGATCGTGCATGCGGTGACCGAACCGCGTGGCCGATCGTTGGAGGTCAACCTTGAGTCACTTGCCACTGCCGCCGCTGCGCGACGTCAACGGCAACTGGCCACGGTCACTTCGGCAGTACCCCTGACGGAGCAGCAACGAGCCAGGCTCGCTGCTGCTCTTTCGACCCAGCTTGGATTTGATGTTCTGATCAATGTGGTAATCGACTCCGAGGTAGTCGGCGGACTACGTGTCAGCCTCGGTGGCGAGCTAATCGACGGCACCTTGTCATCCCGACTCAGCGATGCGCAGCGGCGCATCGCTGGCTGAGCACGACCTTTCGACCTACCGGCGCGAATGCGTCGTAACGAACGAGGAGAGCAGGACATGGCAGAACTCACGATCCGGCCCGAAGAGATCAAGGATGCGCTCTCGCGTTTCGTCTCGTCGTACACCCCGGAGGCTGCCTCTCGTACCGAGGTCGGTCGGGTGCTCGAATGTGGTGACGGCATCGCACGGGTCGAGGGTCTTCCATCGACGATGACCAATGAGATTCTCGAGTTCGAGGGCGGATTGCGCGGTGTGGCGCTCAACCTTGACCTCCGTCAGATCGGAACCGTGCTCCTCGGCGAGTTCAGCCATATCGAAGAAGGCCAGGACGTCCGTCGCACCGGCCAAATTCTTTCCGCGCCCGTTGGCGATGCCTTCCTCGGCCGGGTGGTTGACGCGCTGGGCAACCCGATCGATGGGCTTGGTCCGGTCGAGGCCGAGGGTCGTCGCACGCTCGAGCTGCAAGCGCCTACCGTCGCGCAGCGTCAGCCAGTGA
>JAJAYM010000184.1 GCA_027117675.1 Actinomycetes bacterium
CCCTAGGGCGATGTTGGATGCCTCAGTCGTACGTTGGCAGCCTTGCTGAATTCTTGCCGTCCAAGCTGCGCCCGTTGCTGCGCCTGCCGTTTTGTGACGAAAGTAAAAGTCCCTCCCCGCATCAACTCCTGCTGTGCCCAGCGACCCTTTCGATTCACGTGCGACACCCCTGAGCGTCGGTAGGCGAATCGGTGTACGTTGTGGGTCGCCTCACAACTGGTTTCTCAAACCTTCCACGTCAGACGGCCTGAAGGAATGCTCATGATTGCTCGGATTCAGCGGGTCGGGGTCATCGTTGGGCTAGCCAGTGCGGCGCTCGTGGCGTCCCTGCTGCCACCCACCAATCAAGCGTGGGCCGAGGACACGATCATCGAGATCCCCTTGTCCTCGAACCTGATCACCGCGCCGATCGTGCTTGAGCCGACCATCGTCAGCGGCGAGACACAGGGCTTCGAAATCAGCTTGCCGTCGGGCAGCACGACCGATCAGGCCGCCACCCAGTGCATCGACGTGCCAGGAATCGGTCGCTCGTGCATCGGCACGGCCACCGACGTGGACTTGACTCCCCTCGACGTCACAGGGGGCGAGGACCTGGCCCCGCTGGTCAAGTGGAGTGATGAGGCCCGCGGAGCGCTCGAGTGGATGATCCCCGAAGGGGTCGAGTTCGTCCGCGCCTATTACGACGTGCCGAGTGACGACCGCATCCTGAAGTACGCGCGGCCGCAGCTCCGCAACTACATGGTCGACCGGATCCTGCAGATCATGGACAAGAAGGTCTACGGCGTTTCCCTGACCGACGACGAGAAGGCCGCCTTGGCGTTCGTCGAGGGGCAGGCATCGGCACGGGATCGACTTGTAGCCCGAGCTGCGTACCAGGAGTACCAGACGTTCAAGGCGTCGCCCTGCACCTACCAGCCCCCTACAGCCCCCTCCACCGTCGAGGATCCCGAGACGGTGCCCAAGAAGGTCACCGACTGGTGCAAGCTGCCCACCACCCAGGCCAGTGAGGCTTTTGCCTTTGTGCCGCCGTTGCCGACCCCCTCGCAGTTCACGGCGTGGGGCTCCTACCGCAACTCCGACGAGCTGGGACTTGAGGCATTCGAGAATCCGGTGACCCGCAAGAATCTCGTCGACGTCTCGGTCGCGGCGGCGGTCGGCGGGGGTTTCGCCATGGCCGGGCTCACGGGGGGAGCGGTCTTTGCCACCGCGTCCGCACTGCCCTCCATCGCCGCGTTCGGCAAACTGATCTTCCCGCACGTCGGACGCATCGCCTACCAGGCCGCGAAGGGGTTGTCTGAGCTAGCCGCCAAGGCGGTCACTCGAGCCGCACAGGCGGTAGCCGGAACGATCGCGGCCGCAGTGATCGCAGTGGCGGTCGTCGTCTTCCTGGTGGTCACCGGCGTCAGCATCTATCTGCTCATCCAACATGAATCCGTCTCGCAGACCCTGCGGGACCGGGTCGACGTCACCGCCAAGTCGACCGATCCGTTCGGTCTGCAGCCTTACGCTGATGATCTCTCCGGGCAGCCCCTCAACAGTGCGCTCGACCCGGCCAATCCACCCTCTTATCGCGCCTCTGAAGCGCACGCCACCATGGCCAGCTGGGTCACCCGCTGGACGACCGAGTACCACGAGGACGTGCTGCCAGAGCTCCGCGGAACAACCCAACCAGACCCCTCGGGCCTGTGGGACGACAATGCGACCACGGTTGCCGACTTCCGGTGGCAAGTCCGGGTCGGAGGGGCTGACCCGGTCGAGCGCCGGACGCTGTCGGTGCCGCATGTGACCGGCTCCGCCCAAATACGCTTCTCGCGCGGGTGGCCGATCGTCGACCCGCCGGACGGACCGGCCTACGCAGCCCTCCAGTTCGGGTACATCGATGACTTCGGCGCCCCGCGACTCATGACGCGCGATCCTTCGGCACCCAACCGCTTCATCTCCACGACGACAGACAGCGGAGGCTTCGCCGAGCAGCGCACCACCTTGACCTTCCTCAACGAGGACGGGCAGACGGTGCAGGCCCGCCTGTTGGGGCGGGCGCCGACGTACCTCGCCGGCCCGCGTCCGGCAGCCGTCGGACCGCTGATCGCCGGGCGCCCTGTCTTGCTGCGGCCCAACCCGGTCGGCGTGACCGGTGGCAGCCTGAACGACACGGTCGTACAGGAGGACTACCTCTTCGACTGGACGGTCGAGCGGCTCGACGACTCGACCGGACAGTGGGGAGTGGTGCACACAGCCAACACCTACGGCTCCTCCCTCCTGCCCACGCAACCGGGTCAGTACGACGCCCGCGTCACGATGACGAGTGTGGACGACTCGACGCAGAAGCAATATGGGTCTGTGCGGTTCGAGGTCACTGCTCCGCCGATCAACCCTGCTGTGGCGCAGCTGGTGGACAACGGGTTCGACCGGCTCGAGCTCGACCTACAGTTCACCGAGGACGTGCCCTCGGACAACATCCAGATCGACGTCACCTGGCCCGGCAACATTGGGAGCGCCACCAACCCAGTAGAGACCTCGACGGTCAGCTGCGACCAGACCGGACCGGTCGACTGCACCACGGCTCGAACCGGCCCGCTCGATGCGCTGGTGTTCCCCGTCTCCTCGAGGACAGACCTGCGCCGGCCGGTGAAGGTCGTCGTCACCAACACTACGGGCGCGTCCTTCGAGACCGAGTTCCTGCTCGGGGAGGGGCGGCCTGTCGCGGAGAGCCCGCCCGCCGGGGCTAACGACGCCGAACCGGGCACCGTCCTGGTCGGGGAGTCGAGCACCCAGGTCACCATGCCGCTTGACTCCGCTGCCGGGGTCCAGGAATACGTCGCAGCCACCCTCTCCCCTAGCCCGGGCGGCGGCCAGGACTTCGGGCTGGTGGATCCGGCCACGGGGAACACCACGGCGGGAATCCTGTTGCCCGGGCTGCGCCAGGGTGTCGCCGAAGTGTTTGAGAACCCAGGGACGGGGACCTGGTACGTGGCGGTGCGTGGCATCCCCGATGTCCGAGATCTGGGTAGCTTCGAGGTTCCGCTCATTGTCGCGCAGACCAACGGGACGCGACAGCTGTTGAGCGTCGTCGCACATGTGGTGCCGTCCACCGAGGATCGCTTCCGCGCCGCGATTCAGACGGACGTGGATCCTGACGACTTCGGTGTTGACACACTTCCTGAGATGTATCCGATGATCCTCGGCGGCACCGTCTTGGATGCGCGGTACAGCGGCCGGATGTGTGTCAGCGTCGAGTTCAGCAACTTCCCGTCCCCGATCCAAGAGCGCTGCGGGCCGGTCTCGGACTTCTTTACCAGCGCGGGAGTGGCCCGACCTCTCCCGTTCGCCAAGCTTTATCCCACGGGCATGCCCGCCGGGCTCTACCGCGCGGAGACGTGGTTGGCCACACCCGGCTCGCGCGTGGACACTGCCCCGCTCAGGACCTCCTTCTTCTTGAACCAATCCGCCACGTATCCGGCGCCCAAGGTTGGGCTTGGATCGATCGACATCCTTGGCCAAACGGTCGTCGGAGCCGAGCTACGGGCCACGGTCGCGTCGGTCGACCCGAAGGGAGCCAAGCTGCGCTACCAGTGGCTGCGCAACGGCATTGCCATCAACGGTGCAACCGGAAGGCGCTACCTGCTCACGCCGCGAGACAGAGGCGCCCTCATCTCTGTACGCATCAGAGCGAGTTATCCGGATTGGACCAGTACTAAGAAGACGTCCGCTGCGACGCCCCTCATCCGTTAAGACGGAGCAGCCGTCGCCTACGCCGTGGACCGTCATCGTGCTGATGGCCGCGCTCGCGCACAACGCGTGGGCCCGCCACACCTGGCAGCGAGCGATCGACCGACAACAATCGCCGCCCCAAGTGGCGGCCTAACTCCCCCACTACACATGGATCGCTAAACCGGGCTCAACCACGTCCACCCACGGATCCATAGCCACGAAATCGCCCGCTGATACCGACATCGGGGCCGAACCGGCGCCAAAGCACGCACCCATAGACTTGTTCCGCTGCGATCCCAACCGATCGCGGCAGGGTCCAGCAGGTTTCCCACAAGGAATTCCGCACGTCCCGCCCCCGTAGCTCAGTGGATAGAGCAGCTGCCTTCTAAGCAGTTGGCCGCACGTTCGAATCGTGCCGGGGGCACACTGTGATGTCTCAGGACCTACACTCACTCCAACAAGCCGGTGTTGCTTCCACCGATGGAATTCGGTTTGCGACCCTGCGTCGTTGTGAGCTATCAACCCGGACAGGTCGGTGATGCCTTCTTGGGTGCGGGTGAAGAACGCGTGCTCGACGGCGTCCACGCCGAAGACCCCCGGTCAGCGGCGATCACCTCGGTGACTTCGACATCACGCAGTTGCTGTCTGCTCGGCTCCTTGCCGACCCATTCGTAGTAGGTCGACGGTGAGATCTTGATGCCATGCTCGGTGAGCACAGCACACATCGGCTCGACACCCCAACGCAAACCGGCACCGCTGCCGGTGTTCACGCGGAGATCCTTGTGTTCGGTGATGAACGCAATCACCGTTTCGCGGGCCGGTCGAGCTCGGCCCCCAAGAAAAATCGCTGCTGCCTTCAAAATTTCGTCCGCCCGCCGCAACTCAGCGTTCTCACGTTCGAGCCCGGCGACCTCCCCGGCCTGCTCGGTGCTCACACCGGGCCGACCACCGCTGTCGACCTCGGCGCGACGCACCCAGGTCCTGACCGTCTCCGGTGTGCGGACCCCGAGTTTGCCCGCGACTTCACAGATCGCAGCCCGCTGCGACCGATAGTCCTGATCTCGGCGACCATCTGTCGGTGACGCTCGCTCCCGAAGCTCGTCTGGGTACCTACTTGAACGTCCCATAACCCTGGTGCTCCCAACCTCGGAAGCCTCCGGACACGCCGGGAGGTGTCAGTCGACGAACAAAGCGGTCGGGACCAAACGTCCCTTGACATGGCCCAGCGTCGGGTACCAGCGGCTGTCTCCTATTGGCTTGAAACATATGTCGCCGATGTCCTGAACCAGGACACTCTCGAGGGCACCGTGTTCGTGTGTGTGGGGCCGGCTGAGTGTCAGACACCCCAGCGTGTAGGCCGACCACTGGTTCGGCGACTATCATCGGGGTGGTACTTCCCCGGTTTCACCAGCCATTACTTGCAGACGTCTGGGATCGCCGTGCCGTGGCGTGGCCTCGTCAGGAGTCAACGTGGACAGTACGATCTACGCCCTCGTGGGGGCCGGGTTCCTCTTGGCTGCCCTGCTGCCCTCTCTGACACGAAACCTGCCGGTCAGTTTGCCTCTGGCTTTCCTAGGCCTGGGTCTCGTCCTGTTCTGGCTTCCGCTATCTCTACCGGTGCCGGACGTGGATCGCGATCGGCGGTGGATCGAACACATCGCCGAGATCACGGTGATCCTCTCGCTTGCAGGGGTAGGTCTGTCACTCAACCGGCGCCCCGGACTTCACCGGTGGGGCTCGACGTGGCGCCTGCTCGCCGTGGCCATGCCGCTTACGATCGTCGGTGTTGCTGCGGTCGGATTGTGGGCTGGGCTGGGCACCGCTTCCGCGCTGCTCCTCGGGGCGGTCCTTGCCCCCACCGATCCCGTGCTGGCAAGCGATGTCCAGGTCGACGGGCCTGACGGCGGTTCTGAGGACGAGGTACGGTTCGCGCTGACCAGCGAGGCTGGACTCAACGACGCTCTGGCCTTTCCGTTCGTTTGGCTAGCCATCCTCGTGGCTGATCATGGACTTGACCCCAGAGAGTGGCTCGTCGAGTGGTTGGTTGTTGAGGTCCTGTGGAAGATCGGGGCCGGCCTGATCGTGGGACTAATTGTGGGGCGGGCCTTCGGCTGGCTTGCGTTCCGCGTGCCGCACCGGCGCATCCGTCTCGCCGAACAGTCCGACGGATTCGTGATCCTGGCGGCAACCTTTCTCGCCTACGGCATCGCTGAGCTTGCGCATGCCTACGGCTTCCTCGCCGTATTCGTGGCGGCGTTGACACATCGCCGCCACGAGACCGACGCCGAGTACCACGTCGAGCTTGTCGCCTTCGGTGAGCAGATTGAACGACTTCTGATCGTGCTGGTTCTGGTCATGCTGGGTGGACTAATCGCCAATGGTGCATTGGCGCCGCTCACCTTTGTTGACGTTCTTCTGGTCTTGGCCCTGCTGCTTGTGGTTCGTCCAGGGGCCGCACTCCTCGCACTCCTCGGTGGACGTACCAGGCGCAGCGAGAGGTTCGTCATCGCTGTCTTCGGCGTGCGCGGTGTGGGTTCCATCTACTACCTGGCCTTTGGGCTCGGCGCAGCAAGCTTCGCCGACTCCGACCGACTCTGGGCCATCGTCCTTCTTTCCATCACCATGTCCGTCGTCGTCTTTGGACTACTGGCCACTCCCACCCTCGCCTGGCTGGAAGCGCTCGACGTGCGTCGTGGCCGAAACCGCGCCCTTGGCGGCCGTCCACAGATGTGAGCACAAGCGCATACAAGGCTCGCCCATCGAGGCCGACCCGGCGGCGGTACTGCTACTCCGCGGGTGGCTCGGCGTAGAAGGCGCGGCGCACAGGCTTGACCGGACGCATCAGGAACTCAGGACGCCGCAGCCCGGACGCGCTCGGGCCAGGACGGGTCTTGGCCAACCACTCGTGGAAGACCTCGGTGGACCTTGGCAGGTCTGGCAGGCTTGTCGCCCCGGGACTGGCCAGGTCAACGCTCGCTAACCAGGTCGTCAGGTGGATACCCACGAAGATGACGAGGCGACCCCGGACGAACATGAGGTTTCCCGGGCTTAGTGGACCATTGCGTTGGCGCCCTTCGGGTTGAATACCTCCAGAATCACGTCACCACTAGCGACATCGACCACCTGGATCTGAGCAGGTAAGTCAGACCGACAAGGCTCGTACGTGTACGCCAGCGCGTTGCCCATTGTTGGAGACCCATCGAACGCTGCTCTTGCAGGCACTGCCGGTCGTGTGCCACACAAACACGATGCGGCGCGGCAGCAAGGCGGCTGTATCGTCCCTGGCTCCTTTGGGAGGCGACGTCACAGAACGGAGCAATGCATCCGACGTCGAGTCGAATCGCGCCAAGGAATCACCGATCTGAGCCACGAAGCTCTGCGGCGCACCGGGCAGCGCAACCGGATCGACCGCTCGTGCTGCCGTCGCCTCGGTACTTGTCGGCGACGACTGGGTCACCGGGCTCGGGGCTCGGCTGGCCCCTGAGCAGGCGGCAAGCAGAATGACCATCACCATCGTCAACAGCCCAACCTGCACCCACTCTCGGGGCGCTGGAAGTGCATGGTGCGGTGTCTCACCCTGCCGAGTCCAAGGCTGAGTGATCGGAGGGTTTCAGTCATTTTGCCGATCAGCTTCGGCGACGAAAGTGACTGAAATGCTCCGATCACCGGACGTCGGCGGTGCGGGACAAAGACCGGGTTGGCGATCAACCTGTGCCCTGCGATCACGCCGCCCACTACGGTGTTGTTGAACACCTCGGACAAGGAGGAATGCCATGTCGAACCGTCCCGCCGTGGCCGTCGGAATCGATGGCTCAGAACAGGCTTTCAACGCTGCCACTTGGGCCCTCGAGGCAGCGACCCTCCGCCACACCACCCTCGACGTGGTGCACAGCTGGGCCGTTCCGCTCCCGCCCATCGTGCTAGGCCATACCCCGGTCTGGCCCGCGGACGATCGCATCCGGGACGCGGCACGAGTCGTTCTCGACGATGCGGTGACTCGGCTCCAGACGACCGCCTCCGACACGACCATCAACGGGGTGCTCTACCCGGGAAATCCTTCTGCCGCTCTGCTGGACGCAGCGGAGCGAGCCGCCCTCGTGGTGGTCGGGAGCTCGGGGCTAGACCGAGTGGCCGAGTTCATTCTCGGCTCTGTCACCCAACAAATCGTTACGCACGCCGCTTGCCCAGTCGCTGTCGTTCCCTCGTACGCAGACATCGAACCAGGGCCTGCAGCTGGACGAGTCGTCGTCGGCATCGACGGCTCTGAGCTGTCCGTGGACGCCACCCGCCTGGCCTTCGAGGAGGCGTCGCTGCGTCGCGTCGGACTGACCTTGCTGCACGCTTGGAACGCCCCCTCCTACGACACCGCCGGCGTCGTGATGCCCGACACTCTGTTGCTCGAAGCCGCGCACTCCGACGAGCTCCGTGCGATGGCAGAGACGGTAGCTGGACTGGCGGCAACGTATCCCGATGTGGAGGTCAACCAGCTGCTGCGCCAGGGGCGTCCGGCCAAGGTCTTGGCTGATGCGTCACGCGGTGCCACTCTGGTCGTCGTCGGGTCTCGTGGGCATGGCGGCTTCGCCAGCATGCTGCTCGGCTCGACGAGCCGGTCGCTGCTGCACCACGCGCGATGCCCCGTCTTAGTCGTGCGGCCGGGGACGGGCACGCACCCTGTCGGGTCAGCCCGCTAGCCTTCGTCACCATGAGCACCACACACCTGGTCTGGGTCGACTGCGAGATGACCGGGCTCGACCTCGTCCATGACGCCTTGATCGAGCTGGCCGTCCTCGTCACCGACGACGACCTCAACGTACTGGGTGAAGGCGTCGACGTCGTGATCAAGCCGCCGGACGCCGCACTTGAGCAGATGGACGACTTCGTCCGCAACATGCACACGACGTCCGGACTGCTCGACGAGTTAGCGGGCGGCATCTCGTTGGCCGAGGCCGAACAACAGGCCCTCGACTATATCCACCAGTTCGTCACCGAGCCGCGCAAGGCGCCGATGGCCGGCAACTCGATCGCCACCGACCGCAACTTTGTGGCCCGCGATCTCACCACCCTCGACGCTTTCCTGCACTACCGGATGATCGACGTCTCGTCGGTCAAAGAGCTCGCTCGGCGCTGGTTCCCCCGGGCCTACTTCCAGGCCCCGGCCAAGCACGGCGGCCACCGCGCCCTGGCCGATATCACCGAGTCGATCAACGAGCTCGCCTACTACCGTGCGGCGGTCTTCGTTCCGCAGCCAGGACCGGACTCGGCCACCGCCAAGTCGATCGCAGCGTCGTTAGCCATCGAGACCCTGTCCGCCGACAGCGAGCCGGACACCTCGACAGCCTGAGTCAATTCGGAGCCGGTCAGTTGCGCCGCTAGACTCGGGCTCCGGCCTCAGGGCCGTGGTGGGTGTAGCTCAGCTGGTAGAGCACCTGGTTGTGGTCCAGGGGGCCGCGGGTTCAAGTCCCGTCACTCACCCCACAGTTGTTCGGGCTGGCTGTCGTCAGTGCGACAGGCGTCGGCGGGCAGCACGGACGGCGAACCTGCGCTCCCGTTCCCGCTTCAGTTGTTTGAGCGGGTCAGCATCGTCGTCGAGTTGCGCAGGCCCGAAGACGCTCAGAGCCAGCCAGCGGATGCGATAACCCAGCCGCCACGGGATGTCCTCGAACCACCCAGGAGCCCCCGGCGTCCGGCCCATGACTCCTCCTCACCCTGCCGACTACCCGGCCGACCGCGCGGCCGACTACGCAGCCGTCAGGTCTTCGGCTCGTTGGTGCAACGCACTTGGCCGCGGTCGACCACGTTGCCGGCGGCGGTCACGAAGGCATGGCGGTAGTTGCCATCGCTGGAGAGGTCGAGGCGCAGGACGCCGTAGCGGTCGCTGATCCGCTCGCGGCTCCCCGGTGCCTTGGTCGTGATGTTGTAGTGGTTCTTGCCTCCCGTGCCAGCTATGAACTGCTGGATGTCGCTGCGCTTGGCGAACCGCTCGTAGATGTGGTCGTGGCCGTTGAGCACGAGGTCGACGCCGCCAGCATTGGCGATCTTCCACAGCTTGCGCGCCCGCGCCTCGGTGTCCTCGTTGCCGGCGTAGCCACCTGACGTCTGCAGTGGGTGGTGCCACATGGCGACCGTGCACGTCCTGCTGTTGGCAGCCAAGACGTCCCGCAGCCACCGCCCCTGATCTGAGTTGGGTCCGCAACCCCCGACGTGTTCGCACTGGGAGTCGAGCAGCACGACCCGCCAACCGGGGACGGGCGTGAAGGTGCGCCACGGCTGCTTCGCGCTGCCCGCGCGCTTCCCCCAGTAGCGGAAGTGTCCACGCGCGTTATCGGTGTAGTACTCGTGGTTGCCCGCAACCGCCTTCGTCACGGACCGGACGTCACGGAACGCTGGGTGGAATCCCTTGCGGAACTCGTCGTATGTCCCGTACTCGTACTGTGCGTCCCCAAGCGTGATGAACCAGTCGGCCCCGCGGTTGACCATGCGCTTGACGAGCGTCCCGACGCGGGCGTGCTGGCAGTAGCCCGCGACATCGTTGTAGGAACTGTCCGGGTCGCAGGCAATGTCGCCAACCGAGACGAGGCGAACCACCTTGGGGTCGGTTTCGCCGCCTCCTTGCGGAGTGGGTGCCTCCGCGGTGGTTGCTCCGCCCGCGCCGAGCAGTACGGCTGAGGCTACGGCTGCAGCAAGCCCCGCGGCTCTCAGATTCATGGGGCTCAGTCTGCCTGACTGCTTCTGTGACACGATCGCGGCATGCCAGACCTCACCTTCGGCGTCTATGTACTCCCCCGCGATCCTGAGCACGGCCAGGATCTTGCGCTCCGGTTGGAGGACACCGAGTTCGACACCGCCTGGCTCGGCGACACGCTCGGAGACTGGGTTGATCGCAGCGCGCCGCTCCTCGATCCCTGGATCACGCTCGGCGCACTCGCCACCGAGACCGAGAACCTTGAGCTGGGAATGATGGTGACAAACCTGGCCTGGCGCGACCCTGTCCAGGTTGCCCGCTTCGCGATGACCGTCGACCAGCTCAGCAACGGCCGCTTCGTTCTCGGTCTGGGCTGCGGGCAGGTGGACGACCAGCTCATGGTGGGGCGTCCGACCTTCGAAATGCCCCCCAGGGAGCGCGTCGACCGGCTCGAAGAGGGCACGCAGGTGATCGACCGGCTGCTTCGCCAAGACACCAGTGATTTCACCGGGACCTTTACGCAGTACGAGAACGCCACGATGGCTCCCGGCTGCATCCAGACGCCGCGGCTGCCCATCGCGCTCGCTGGCAACGGACCGCGGATCACGAAGATGGCCGCGCGACTGGCCGACACCTGGAACGCGTGGATCGACATCACCGACGTCGACGAGTTCCGCCGCAGAATCAGCGAGCGCACTTCGATGCTAGACGACTACCTTGCCGAGATCGGCCGCGAGCCAGCGACGCTGACGAGGTCGCTGCTCGCATTCGAGGGAGCCTTCGACGCTTGGAGTGACCCAGGCGCCGTGCCTGAGCTCGTCGAGAAGTTTGCCCCTCTCGGCTTCACCGAGTTCATCTTCTACCCGCCGCAGCCGCCCAACTGGAAGAACCTCCTCAGAGTGGGCGTCGACGTGCTGGCGTCCCTCCGCAACTGACCCCACTTCCCGCCGGCTGTCCCCCTGGGTGCCACCTCAAGACATCGAGTGTGCCAAGGCGTCCGTCTCGCGGAGGAAGCGGGCGACCGGCTCGTCACGGTTGGCAATCAGGACGAGCTCGACGAAGCCAGCGCCCGCGTCCCGTGTAGCACTCTCGATCAGATTCACCTCGTTCGTGGAGCCGAGATACTGGGGCATCACGACGTCCCGGCCGCCACGCAGATGTGCCTGCAGCATGGCGATCGCGATCGGACGCACGATCGCCCCCGCACCGGCGAAGTCGGTACGCCAACCTCCAACCAGGTGGCGCACGCGATCGATGTCGAGGTTGAGCGTTCCCGGATGCTCGTCCACATACCGGGCCGCGATGGTGGACTTGCCGATCCCGGGGGGGCTCTAGCGCACCCTGGTTGGGGTGCCGCCTGTTGCCGTCAACAAGCCCCCGTAGGTCAGGCCGACGATGCTGTCGGGCGTCCCACCTGCTGCCCAGATCTCGGGGAACTGCTCGAGGTCGACGTCGATCCAAGTCGGCAGAGAAGCTGGGTGCCCGACGGGAGCCACTCCCCCGATCGGGAAGCCAGTCGCCGCCCGCACCTCCTCTGGAGTCGCCCTGCGCACCTCACCTACCCCGATCACGTAGGCGAGCAGGTCAGTGTTCACCTTCGCCGCGCCACTGGACATCACCAAGATGGCGGCGGCGTCAGCCATGAACACCAGGCTGTTCGCGATCGCCCCGATCTCGCACCCGAGCGCCTCGGCGGCTGCCGCCGCAGTGTGTGTCGACTCGGGCAGCTTTCGCACGTCGGCGCTCACACCGGCGGCGTCCAACGCCTCTTGGACTCGAACATTGCTCGGGTGCATTGCGCTCCTCGACCTGCGGCATCGCCCAGAAATCGGCATCCTTGACCGGTGAGCAGTCTGCCCCTTCTGACCTCAGCTGGCGATGTCGTGCGGCGCACGTTCCGCATCATCTTGTCCGGCGACCCCGACGGCGAGCCGCCCTGGGTCAAGGCGATCGGAGCACCAGGGGACGCTGGATGGTTTGGGCCAGGCAGCGCCGCCTGGCAGGTGAACGGATCGCTAGCCACGCTCGTCGGCGGTCCCCGCGCGCTGCTGCTGCAGGCGTGCCACCCGCTCGCCCTCGCCGGCGTCGAGCAGCACTCGACCTATCGCACCGACCCGCTCGGCCGGCTGCAGCGCACCAACCTCTACGTCACCACGTCCACCTTCGGCTCGAGCGTGCAGGCCGAGCAGACAGCGGCGATGGTACGCGGCGTCCACGAACGCGTCGCCGGCACCGCTCCCGACGGCCGCTCCTACTCAGCGCAAGACCCGCGCCTCCTGCTCTGGGTGCACATCGGGCTCACCGACTCGATGCTCACCGCGTATCAACGGTTCGGACGCGGCACCGTGGACGCCGACCGGTACGTCGCCGAGATGGGCCAACTTGCTCGCGCGCTGGGCGTCGAGAGCCCGCCGACAACGGTGGCCGAACTCGCCGACGCCTTCGACTCCTTCAGAGACGAGATCAGCGGCGGGCCGAACGCCAGGGCCGTCGCGCGCTTCCTGCGCTTCCCTGGCCGCGCGCTTCCGGTCGGAGCTTGGGCACCGTACGAGATACTTGCGCGCTCCTCGACCGACCTGCTCCCGCACTGGGCGCACGATGTGTTGGGCCTGCGCGCCAGGCCGTCGGCGGTCGAGCGCGTCGACACCGCCGTCTGCGCAACGCCCCTGCGATCGTTGCAGGCGGTACTCGGCCCGCGTTCACACGCCGTCGACTTGGCCTACCGCCGGATCGGCATCGACCCCGAGGAACGACGCATTCACCCGCA